>JAAYWE010000083.1 GCA_012516755.1 Treponema sp. | reverse complement strand
CCGAACGTCTATACCATCGAAAAACAAGGTGTGCACGAGCTTATCTACCAAGCGCGATGGCGCCATAATGATGTTATCGCAGGTATGGTAGAGCTTTCTATCGAGATTCCCGCAAAGATGCCGCATTATGTGAGAGAGTAATGAACATATTAGGTAGATCTCCTGTAAAAAGAAATGTCCACTTAATTGCATGGCAGGATTCTGTTGTCTAAAGTTGTACGAAGAAATGGTACTACACTATAAGAAGCCCTTCGCATGTGCTGATTCTCTTAAGGGAAGCTTGCCACAAATGGTTCAATTTCTAATAAGAGAGAAAGAAAGCCTTTGTGTTCTGCAGTAAGATAGGACTCAAACACCGCTTGAAGATCGAAATCGAAGGGCAGTAGCAATTGTAATGAGTCTAGGACTTCTGCTGTACTTTTCATTGCGGGGACTCCTTCCTTCTATCTTTGGTTTCCAAATTGATTCCGTTATAAAAGGTTCGTCCCCGCTTTGAATTAGAAAAATACTTCTCTTGAAGAGTCTTGAGAGAGGCTCACCTCTCATTTTATATAAAACTTCCCCAGCACAAATAAATACCCTTTTTCCTTATAGAAATCCAACCTACCCAGATCATCAAAGATAGTGGCTGGAGTATCCTCGCGCACCACATAACCCAGCCCAAATCCAAAAGAGTCTGAAAGCAGAAGATCCAATCCAACCCTCATGGTAAGCCCTATGCCGATGCGTGAGTTAAGCCCGGAGCTCCCATAGTAGCTCTTGAGATAATCGGTGAAAGCTGCATCCTGATTCGTGGAAGCAAAGTGAAAATAAAATGCAGGGCCAAGTCCCAGATAAGGGCGCACAGATCTCAATGGTGCAATGAGATTGATCGAAAGGGGAGCATAGATAAAAGACTCGTAGTACTTCCAATCAGCCTTGGATCCAGTCTTACTCGACAGGCTCGTCCATGAAAGAGGTCCTTCAGTAAAGGCTCCACCGCCTGGACCGTAGTAGAGATCGCCAAGATACATGACATCTGTGCTCACTCCGAGCCATGGACGAACCACATAGCTCACCGTCACACCATAGAGCATATCTTGCATATCAAAAGACGAGAGAGTATCAGTAAGCGGAGGACTAATCGCCATAAAACCTATACCTGCTTCACCACCTCGTGTTTGTGCAAAGGCAGAAGGAATAATACAGATAAAGAGCATCACGGTTACGATCAGCAAAAATTTCCCAAATTTTTTCATAAAAGCCCCCTATTCATTACCCATACGATTATTTTAATTCTTCTTTTCTCATAAAGCAAATAAAATAGAATCAAAACAAGGCAAAATTGCTATGAAGTATCTTTCGCCCCAGTGGCTCTTTCGATATGCTGACGCCATGAAAACCACATTTTCAGAAAAGGATGCTTTTATTTGGCAGGATGAATTCGGCGCTGCTATCACCGTAATCGACCGAGATTATCTCATTTTATACATGAACGACAAATCTATAGAAGCCAATGTCAGGTGGGGCGGCAAAGCCCTCCTCGGGCATGATGTGCGAGCCTGCCACCAGGAGCGCTCGGTGCGCATCATCGAACATATTCTGGAAACTGGCGAACCGAACGTCTATACCATCGAAAAACAAGGTGTGCACAAGCTTATCTACCAAGCGCCATGGCGCCATAATGGTGTTATCGCAGGTGTAGTAGAGCTTTCCATCGAGATTCCAGCAAAGATGCCGCATTATGTGAGAGAGTAATGAACATACTAGGTGAAAAATCTACAATTAGAATTTCAGACTAAGGAGCGAGATAGCGCAAGCATAATGCTGCATGTTGTTGCGACATTCCTCCTTGGTCTCACTCAGAACAAATATGTGATGTAATTCATTCTCAATATCCTCAATATCGCCTTGCTTCTTCTGGGTTGCTTTCTCGAAACTACGCCCATTCGTCTTATATTCACCCCCATTATAATTCCTATTCTGAGTCAGCTAGGCATAGATCTTGTCCATTTTGGCGTAGTGATGATGCTCGATTTTTTGATCCGACTTGCAACGCCACCTTATAGTATGTTCTTCTTCATACTATCAGGGCTTCTTTTTACTTTATCGATCGATGTCAACCCAGCGTGCTGCACGATTGCTTTCTATGGCAGCTTCGATGATGTGAACAATGTGATGGCCTTGGAGAAAATCAGCGTAAAGCGGCGGCTCGCTGAATAGGATTGAGCGATAGAAGTTATCGATCATTCTCTGCTGTGCTTCGAGGAATATTTCTTGCCGAGAAAGCGTAGGCCTTGCTTGTTCTGGAAGTCCGCCTTCCTCAGGATTACCTGCAATTTTACTTTCTTCTTTTTCTTTTGCAGGGAAAATATTTCCTGTCTCGTCTACAATGTTCTCTGGTTCATCTCGATGGGTGAGCGATGCACTCTCTGGATGCTCTTGGGACCACTGCAATGAGGCGATACTGCCATCGATTTCAAAGGTGAGGCCGCTTTTTCTACCAGCGCTGACCTGCGATGCGGTAAGACATCCATGAATTCCGCCTTCAAATCGCATAAGGAGGCTCGCAAAATCTTCAGTGTCGACTGTAATAGTTTCTGTAGGTGAACATTTTCGCATAGGAAGAAATGTCGCAAAGTCTGCCGCAACGCGTTCCACCTGGCGGCCCAGCAAAAACTCTGCCATGTCAATCCAATGCGAGCCAATATCTGCAAGTGCTCTCGATGTTCCTCCGTAGCGAGATTCAACCCTCCAGTCATAATCATGCTCAAATAACAGCCAATCCTGCAAATAGGTTCCATGAATAGAATAGATTTTCCCCAGTGTGCCCTTTTCTATCAATTCCTTAATATGCTGGATGACGGGATAAAAGCGACAGACAAAGTTCACTGCAGTCTTTCGATTATTCGCGTGGGCAAGCGCAACAAGCGTGCTCGATTGTTGTGAATCTACAGTGAGCGGCTTTTCTGAGAGAATATGGAGGCCTCTTTCGAGAACGCTTTTATTTATTTCATAGTGCATTGCGTTCAGTGTGCAATTGTGCACAAGGTCGAGATTCTTATGCTTGAGCATTTCTTGGGATAATGTATAGCATCCGGGTATTTCGTAGGTTGCGCAGAGAGTCTTTGCCTTTTCTGGATCGTGAGTGCATATCGCGACAAGTTCTGCATAACCGAGAGGCTCGATTGCTTTGATAGCCTTGAGATGTGAGAGGCCGATTTTGCCAATCCCGATGACCCCTACTCGAAGTTTTTTCATGTGTTTGTCCATTTTTGGATATTTTTTCATTATCTTTTCAGCTATCCTTTCACCGCGCCCGCGGTCAAACCTTCGACAAGTCTTTTCTGAGCAAAGAAGAATATGATACAAACAGGGATTATGGTGATGACGCCGCCGGCGGTCAGCATTCCCCACTCGACGCCTAATTGCCCGATGAAGTTTTTGAGCTCGACAGGAATTGTTCTGTTGCGTTCATTGGTAAACATCACCGCAAAAGTATATTCATTCCACGAGGTCATGAAAATATATGCGCCTGTAGCAACAACACAGGGCAAAAGCATTGGCAGAATAATTCTAATAAATGCTTGAACGCGATTTGCTCCATCTACCATTGCTGCCTCCTCCAGCGACCGAGGCAGATCATCGAGGTAGCCAGTGAGAAGCCAGACAGAAAAAGGAATAGTGAATGTCGTATAGGAAAGAATGAGAGAGCTCGGCGTGTAGAGAATGCCTATTTTGCGCATAATGGCAAAAAGAGGGATGAGCAATAGCACCGTCGGGAACATATTGTTCGTGAGAAAAAGTGTCATGAAAACCTGGCGACCCTTAAATCGATATCGAGAGAACGCGTACGCGGCAAGCAAGGAAACAGCAAGCGAGAGTAGCGTGGTTACGAATGCAACGAATAAGCTATTGAGCATGGGTCGCAGAAAATTGTACTCAGCAAAGAGCTTCTTATAGGAATCAAAAGTGACCTTTGAAGGCCAATACCTTACCGTACTCGAATAGAGCTCCTTTTCTGGCTTTATTGATGTAACAAAGGTCCAATAGAAAGGAAAAAGGAGAAACACGAGCATCAGCGCAAGCAAAATATGCCCAGGAAGCAGCCGCAGAAACTTATTTGTACGGGTATGCGTTTTCATCACTTTGCCTCCTCCTGCGCTTTGAAGAGGTTTTTCAGGTACGGAATTGCGACGATCGATAGGCCAATCGTCAGAAAAATCGCGAGCGTAGAGGCATAACCAAGATTCAGCGTATTGGCTTTATTGAAAACATAGACGCTTAAGGTCTGAGTAGAGTATGCAGGCCCGCCTTCGGTCATATTGAAAATTACATCGACTGAATTTGCAACCCAAATGATCCTCAAAAGAGTAGTGACAAAAATAGTATTCTTGAGCGAAGGCACAATGATCCAAAAAAACCTTTGAATTCTGTTTGCTCCGTCAACATCAGCAGCATCATATAATTCGTCGGGAATGCCTTGCAGACCTGCCAAGAGCATCAGTGCAAAAAATGGTATTCCCTGCCAAATAATGGTCAAAATCACCGCAGGAAATGCGGTGGACTGCTGGGCAAGAAACGGAATGTAGTTGTCGATTAATCCAAGCTTCATCAATAGATCATTGAGCACCCCATAATTCCCGTCATAGATCCAGCGCCACATGAGACCTATCAATACCCCAGGTGTAACCCATGGAATGAGGCTAATGGAACGAAAAAACCCTCGCCCCCAAAATCTTCTATTTAAAAGCAGAGCTAATATGAACCCAAAAATAAATTGAAATCCAACGCCAGCCGCCACCCAGATAACTGTTCTGAGCATGGCTTGCCAAAATAATCCATCATGGAGCGCCGCGATATAGTTCGCAAGCCCTGTAAAGCGAATTTGGCTTGGCCGGCGCAGGTCATAGCTTTGAAAGCTCATCAATATCGCATTGAGCACGGGGAAGAACACCACCGCACACATCACTAGCAATGCGGGCGTAATTAGCACATATGGCCATATAGTTGATTTCTTTTTATGCATTACCATCTGCATAAAGGCCCCTTAGAATCCTTAGAATGCATAGGGCGCTTTACCTATAGTTACTATAGTTGCGTATCGCAGTCAAAGCGCCCTAACTACACTTTTTAACAAATAAGAATGCGCTAGTATCTGACTGATATCTAGCTGCCAGTTTTGCATTCTATTTTTTGCTAGTGCATCCTACTTACCCCAAAGCCCTTTTTGGAGCGTCTTCATTGCTTCTGCAGCTGAAATCTTGCCGCTTAACGCTGCAGCGACGGTATTTGGCCAAATTGTGTTGATCCATTCCGTGGTTGTATCGAGAATTGGCAAAATCCCTGCATAGGGCGCGCCTTCAATCGATACCTTCATAAAGCGATTGTTTTGGAAGAATGGCAACTGCTGCACATCTTTGCTGACCGGAACGTTGCCCGTTGCAGTACACCACATTTCTTGGCCTTTTCCTGTTGCGAGATACGAAACCCACTCAAATGCCGCATCTTTGTTCTTTGAAGAATTGAGAATTACATTTTCCGTATCGCCCATCGAAGTCCAGCAACCAACTCCAGGAGGGAAAGCAAACGCGTCGACATCATCGCCAAAGGTTTCCACCATTCCAATTGAAGACCCAATATGATGAATAGTCATTGCCGTCTTGCCAGACTTGAAATTTGCGATGATCTCATTGAAGCCATCCATGGGAGCGGTAGGCGGTGCATAGCCATTCTTATAGAGGTCGATAAAATCCTGCATGCCTTGAATTGCCTGTGGTGTTGTCATATCGTCGAAATTACCTCCACGAGCCCAGATAAAACTGCCCCATGGCTCTTGCCCGCCTTTTGCTCCTCGCATACCGAAACCGTATACATCGATCTTGCCATCGCCATTGGTATCCATGGTGAGCTTCTTGCACGCTTCAAGGAATTCCGCATAGGTTTTTGGTACGCCAATCCCAGCCTTTGTAAAGAGCGAATGACGATAGTACACATATAGAATTTGCGTATTCCATGGCATGACGTACACGCTCTTTGTACCGCTTGCTTTTCTCATTGTTTCATAAAGACTTGGATCGATTTTATCCTTGTCTTTCCATTTTGCGAGATATGGATCTAAGTTGACGAGTAACCCATTGGCGGTAAAAAGTGGTGTCGATGTGAGCTTGAACGAAGAAGTATCAGGACCACCGCCTCCCATCACCGCACGGAAGAGCGTTTCGCTATATGCGCCTCCATCCCATGGATACTCTTGTGCAACAACGGTAATGCCCTTGCCATTGGTCGCATTAAAGTCTGCTGCTATCTTTTGCATTTCTGCGGAATACTTAGGATTATCCGCCCAATACCAATGGACAATCGTCACCGGCTTTGTCTGCGCATACCCTGCAATCGAAACTGCCAGAAATACCACTGCCATAATCGAGAACGCCAATTTCCTTTTCATTTCAATCTACCTCCTTCTCATAAAATCTCTATATTAAAATCTATGTTAAGACGATTCGCGCTTCAACGAAGCGCCGTTGTCGCGCTGCATACATGTGATTCCTCATAGCATCTTCAGCTCCGACTCCATCCTTCGCCACAATGGCTTTGACAATTCGATCATGTTCTCTATAAGTATTTATAAAGCGGTCGGGATCGCTCTCTGGAAATTTTTCATTGAGTGCGATTATTTGTGGCGTAATATAGCTCGTGAGCGATAAACAAACCGCGTTTTTGCTCGCTTTTGCAATTGCAATATGAAGGAGGTGATCTTCTTCCAGTGCTCGCTTGCCATTATCAGCCTTTGCTTTAAATTCCATATGCCATCTAAAAATTTCTTCGGTATCTTCAGGCGTTGCCTCCACTGCAGCTCTCCTTGCCGCATAGATCTCAAGAAGCTCTCGTATATCAAACAGATCAATTGGCGAAAAGGCATCCTGAAAGCTTGCGATACTCGCGATAAGCCCTGAGATCGCCTTGCTCCCCAGCTCTGCGACAATCGTGCCACGTTGCGGTAGCGTCCGTATAAGCCCATAATGATCAAGCCTGGAAAGCGCTTTCCGCACATACCCTCGACTCACCTTGAGCATTTGGCTCAAAGCCCGTTCAGAAGGCAACTTATCTCCTGCCTTGAGATTGCCAAAAATAATCTGCTCTCGAATATAGCGAAAGACCATCAATTCGCCTTCCAGCGTATCAGAGACTTGTTGCTCTTTCGAATGATTCATTGGGCAGCGCCTCACGCTTTATATTAATCGCAATCTTCACATTGATTGGAACCTAGGCTTCGGTTTTGGACTTGGCTAAAACCTGGGCCTCGGTACGAACCGAGGTTTTCGACGCGATCTTTGCGGCAACCTGGGCCTCAAACCGGAATGCAATTTTGGCTTCAGACTGACCTATAATCTGGTTAACCAGATATAGATAGTATCAGCCCATGTTGGGGAGTTGTCAAGGAAAATTTGTAATGGGATGAAACCACGGCGAGCAGTAACATAAAATGCCCACCTAAAAGGAAAATGTGTTAGCGCAAGCAGTAATGGCTATCAGAAGCTGCGATGTCTAATCATGCTTTGCAAAATCTCTTAGGAAGAGCGCCAAAACGATCAGAGGGGAGATCAAGCGTGGTATGCTAGAGCAAGTACTTTCAGATATTCCCTTTTCGCGAAAGGAATAAATTAATAGTGTCACGAACCATTGATTTTTTTAAATTGATTTTTAAATCTTCGCTCCGATTGATTTGCTTTTTTGGGAAAGACGGTGTAGGTTAAAACAGATGATTAAATTGTTTTCGCACCATTGATATGCACATTTTGTTCTTCGGTAGGTGCCGAAGCAACTCTGAAAGGAGTCTGAAAGGAGGCGATATTATGCAAAGAAAGGAAAACCTTAGACAATTGTTTGTTCTTTTTATTTGCATTATTGGCGTTTTTGCTCTTGTACCGGTATTTGGCCAGTCTTCACCGAATCTTCGCACTATTGCAGGCCTTCAGCCTGGATCGGTGTTATTTCTATCGATTAAGGGCGATGTGAGTGGAGCCTCATCGCTTTGGGGAACCGACATCTATACCCTCGATTCCAATGTTGCCGCTGCTGCGGTGCATGCAGGGGTTATAGCAAACGGTCAAACAGGGATTGTGGCAGTCGTTATTTGTGATGGGCTTTCTTCATATTCTGGCTCCCTTAGAAATGGCGTACAGAGCAACTCATGGGGAAGTTATAGCCTGTCCTTCAGGTTCGTTGGGCTTGCTCAAGCCTCTGGAAGCCTCGCGCAAGCGACTCCCAGCGCGCCACCAGCAACACAAACACCGCCTACTCAGCTCAAGCCACCCACGCCATCCACTCCACCATTGCCACAGCCCCCAGTAGCGAGTCGCAATCTCTACGCCTTTGATGATCCCTATGTGCTCAAAAGAAATGGGAACTTTAAACCAGGTACTACTTTCTATGTACAAGTAACTGGGAAAGTCTCGGGAGCGGATGTCTGGGGAACCGATATCTATACCCTAGATTCCGATCTCTGCGCTGCGGCTGTTCATGCTGGTATTCTTTCGGACGGGCAGACTGGCATTGTTAAAGTTACGATACTCCCTGGCCAACAGAGCTACGTCGGTAGTACGCGCCATAATATCACATCGATGAATTATGGAAACTATGGAATGAGTTATTCGCTCGAGCCTGTGACGCAATCCTACGACCAAGTTGTGTGGATGATTCTAGACCCCGGTACGGCAGACTATATCCCCAATGTGAGGGTGGGCAAGAGCTATGTTGTTTGGGTTACCGGCATGGCAGACCAGCGCAAGATTTGGGGCACCGACATCTACACTTCAGATTCTTATATTGCGAATGCAGCAGTGCATGCAGGAATCCTTAAACCAGGAGAGAGCGCACCCGTCATTGTCCATGTCCTTGAAGGACAGCCTAACTATGAAGGCTCAACACGAAACGGCATCACCACAAAGGCTTATGGCTCGTATGAGCGTTCCTACACGCTCGAACCTGCGCGATGAGATGAGAAGCAATGTGAATGCAGAGCTCTTGGGACTATCTACCTAAGCGTCAAATAGACACCGTTGCTTAAAATTAGTAATGAGTCGGTGCCAGTCAGTATGGCAAGAATGCAAGCTTCTACTCAAGACTCTTTGCCTTTGGTAGCTCGTTGAATAGGTGGCACAGGTAATGATAGGGCTCATGGCCATCAAAAAATCCTTGTGTCACGCACATGAAGTGCTTCGATTGCACAGTTGAATTTTTCTTATGCAGCGCCTGCACCACTGTCTCATCCATACAAGAAGGAGCTAGCCTCTCGTTCAGCCTGAGTGAAGGGGGAAATTTTAATCGAACTATATATGGGGACATTTTAATCGAGTCTTGACAATCTAGTTTTTTATGCTACTATTATTAAACCGGTTAAGCAACCCAACTTAATCGAATAGCATGAAGGAGGATGTAGTATGAAAAGGTTTTTGTTGGCATTCATGGCGCTGTTGACAGTTACTGCTGCATTTGGCGCTGGTAAACTTACCTTGATGCAGAATAAACCCGAGATCGATGCTCAGCTTAAAGCCTATGCAGCCGCATGGGGCCAGAAAAATGGCGCAACTGTTGTGATCAAATCTATCGGTGGAACCTCGGGCGGCATGGGTCCTCAACTCAAAGCTGACTATGCGGCAGGAGATATGCCGGATATCTTCGCCTTCGATGGCCTTGAGGCTTATAAGGAGTGGGAAGGAATTATACTAGACCTCTCAAATGAAGCCTGGGTTTCCAAGACCTCTGTTCCCTTCAAATATAATGGAAAGGTCTACGGATTTCCTGTGGCAATCGAAGGATGGGGATTGGCCTACAATGCTGACCTTTTGGCTAAGGCTGGCATAGATCCCAAGACTTTGAACAACTTCGACGCATATAAGAAGGCCTTCGAAAAGCTAGATTCTATGAAGAAGGATCTGGGTATCAATTCGGTTGTATCTATGGCCGCTTCCATTGAGATGGGATGGGTTACCGCTCATCATAATTTCAACTCTTTGCTATCCAATGGCTTGCCTTATGGCGACCTATCTGTTACGAACGATCTGTTGGCTGGCAAGGTCGATGCAAAGAGGCTTCAGGAGTATGCAGACTGGGTAGAGCTTCTATTCAAATATTCAGATAAAGCAATTCTTCTTACCGGCAACTATGACGCTCAAGTTGGAGCCTTTGCCACCGGCAAGGCCGTCTTCTTGCACCAGGGGAACTGGGTAGATCCTAACCTAAAGGATGCAAATGCCACATTCAAGATGGCTTTTGCTCCTCATGGATCGATGAAGAAAGTTACCGATGGTATCTTCGTATCAGCTCCATCGTATTATGCAATCAACAAGGAATCTAAGAACATAGCGCTTGCTAAGAAATTTCTTAACGATCTTGTCGTAACTCCGGAAGGAAATAACTACATGGTCAAGGAAGCAGGCATGATTCCAGCCTTCTCGAATATTACTCTCGGGCCAGAAGGTCAGCTATCCAAATCTGTTCAGCAGTGGTCGGCAGCCGGCAAGGTCTATAGCTGGAATCAATATTATTTCTCCGGCGATTTTAGAGACAAGGTGCTTACTCCGATCTATAACCAGTTCGCAGCCGGCAGCATCAGCAAGGCTCAATTCATCGATCTGATGACCAAAGCATTCAAGGATAATGCCAAGAAGTAATCTATCATAGTAGAATACTTTTCCAGCGAAGCTGTCCGCGCAATTGCTTGATTTGGTCCGCCTGCATTGCTAATGTGGATGCAGGCGGTTTTGTTTTTCAATCCTCGATAAAGAAGGGGAGCATTCATGACAAAAAAAATGGAATCTGCATTGGTATTTTGGGTATTTCTTTTGCCTGTGCTAGTTGCGTTTATCATGGTAATGGTGATTCCATTTATATTGGGCTCCTATTATGCGTTTACTAATTGGACTTCATCGGCAAGGGTAGATAGCGTCTTGAGGTTTGTAGGTTTCGAGAATTTTATCAATAGCCTAAAAGATCCATCATTTTTATACTCTTTCGGAATTACCTTTTTATATACGATTTTAAACATGATCGTCATAAATATTGTGGCCTTTGTGCTGGCTCTGTTGGTAACGGGCGATCTTAAGTTCAAGAATGTATATCGAGTCGGCTTTTTTCTGCCCAATCTCATCGGAGGAATCATTCTGGGATATATTTGGCAGTTTATCTTTAACAATGCCCTTCCTTCGCTTGGTTCTATCATATCTGCCTTTGATTTCTTATCTGATCCAGCCAATCTAATGCTAAGCAAGCCCAACACTGCCATCGCCGCAATGATCATAGTGGGGACATGGCAATACGCTGGTTACATAATGATGATCTATGTTGCAGCGATAGAAAATATTCCCCAGGAACTCATCGAGGCTTCAAGAATGGATGGGGCTACTCCATGGATCCGTCTCAAATCTATAACAATTCCTCTGTGTGCTCAGGCTTTTACAGTCACAATGTTTCTTACGCTTGTCAATTCATTCAAACAGTTCGATGTCAATGTTTCGCTGACGAGCGGTGGACCTTCTACTATGTTGATGGGTCAACCTATTTTTGGAACGGAGCTTCTTGCTCTCAACATATACAATACAGCTTTTATCTCGAACAAGCTGTCCGAAGCACAGGCAAGGGCGTTTATCTTTTTCTTGATACTAGCGATCATTTCGATCATTCAGGTGAACGTGAACAAGAAAAAGGAGATCGAGTTATGAAAAGCAGTAAGATTAGAAGACCATCATCTTTCCTTGCCGAAATACTCACCATCATTCTTTTTGTGCTTTTCTTATTCCCCTTTTTCCTCGTACTCATCAATTCGGCTAAGACATCTTTCGAAGTGACACAGTATCCACTGGCCTGGCCTAAAAAATGGGAGACGATTGTCGATAATATCATCAAAATTTGGACCAGTGAGTCGGTTTGTTATCCTAGCTCCCTCCTTTCGAGTGCCATAATTACGGCCGTTTCTCTGATTTTGATCAATGTCTTTTCTGCGATGGCCGGATGGGCTCTGGTAAGGACAAAAACTAAGGTCTCTTCATTCATATTCTTCATTTTTGTGGCTTCGATGGTGATTCCTTTCCAGATTGTCATGTTTCCTCTTTTATCATGGTTTCGCACCGTTACCGTTGCTACAGGCATAAGGTTGCTGCGCACTTATCAGGGGATTATTCTAAGTTATGTCGGCTTTGGTGCACCTCTTTCTATATTTATGTTTCATGGTTTCATCAAAAGTATTCCTTTGGAGTTAGAGGAGGCGGCCACTATCGATGGATGTCATCGGCACCAAATCTTTTTTAGGATCATTTTCCCAATTCTCAAGCCAATTCAGGCTACCGTGCTGGTTCTTAATGGTATATGGATTTGGAATGATTATCTTCTGCCTCTTCTTGTGCTTGGCAAAGGCAATGATGTAATGACTGTGCCTTTAGCTGTATCCAATTTTGCTGGAGCCTTTGTCAAACAATGGGATCTCATTCTTACAGCTATACTTATGGCAATGATTCCCGTAATCGTATTCTTCCTTTTTGCTCAAAAATACATAGTCAAAGGAATGGTTGCAGGTGCAATAAAATAATAATTTTTTGATGAATATAGCTAATTCTAAACAATATCGAAAGTTGCGGTAAGCTCAGGAATCGAAACCCGTCGAAGCGCAATAGTTATGTTCGTATCTGGTTTTACATTACGAGATATATGAATAAGCATTTCGATTCCGAAAGATGGTATATAGATATGAGCATGGCCTCTGTCGATCTCTAGGACAATCGCTTGACCTTTCCAATCTCTATGTTTGCTGAGGTAAACCATTGCCCAATGAAGGCGGGAATCTCTTTCAGCTTGGCGATTCTTTGCCGCTTGCAGACCATAGAGGTAGAGCCTTTGGTCAAGCATTTCTCGGCTGAGTCCTATTTGCGCTTCTCTAGGAATTCCTTCCTCTAATATATTGCTGGATTTCTGTCGGGCAAGCTCTGCGTGTATCTGATAATGCGCTAACAGATCTTGATATCTTCGAAGTGGGCTAGTCACTTGAGAGTAAAATGATAGACCAAGGCCTGCATGAGCGCCGCAGGTTGAGCTTACAATAGCCGTCCGCATAACCTTGCGTCGCGCATAGTTTTCAGCAAGGCTTTCCGAAAGTCCCGCTCCGCATCCAGCAGATTCAGCGGAGATGGGAGGCTCCTGCGAAACATACGGAAAAGCAAGGCCAGCCGCATAAGCCCATCGTGCTGCTGCCTCCCCTGCCAAAATCATGAGTTCTTGTACAAGCCTTGCCGATCTAGTTGCAGGTACAGGCAAAAACTCGACATTGCCGTCTATGGCTCTAATCGACACTTCAGGGAATACAATATCCACGGAGCCCTGATCTTGCCTGAGCTTTTTTCTTGCTTCCACAATTTCATTTAAGTTTTGTAGTACTTCATTAGTTTCTAGCAAGACATCAGCCTCTTCGTAGGTAAGCCTTGCTACCTTTATAATACTTGGTACGATAGATATTTGATCAATTTTGCCATTTTTCTGCAAGGTGATTCCGAATGAGAGAGCTTTGGATTCTGGTAAAATGCCCAGTCCAAAGGCCTCGATCAAGGAGTGGTGAAGCATGGGTATTGTTTTTTCCGGTAAATATAAAGTGGAAGCTCTTGCGCATGCATCCTCGTCCTCGGTGGAAATAGGAGCGATCGCGGAAACAGGATCCGAAACATGTATCCAGACTCTATTGCCTTCTATAGAGATGGCATCGTCGGGATCTTTGGACCATGGATTATCGATGGCAAAGGAAGAAAGATATCTCAAGTCCAATCGGTCCAAGGTCAATTCAGATCGTTCTCGGATATTCTTTGGTTCGCAAGGCATTGATAATATGCATCCATTTCGATCTGGCCAAGGATTAATAAAGGGTTCCCAAAATCCGGTTGCAAGCAATGCTTCATGGACCGCTTGTGGAGTCAATCTGATTCCAAGATCGCGCGCTATTGGGCTATCAACTGCGAAGCCGCGTGCAAACCTACTCAATTCATCGACAAAAGGCTTGAAATTCTGGTCTTTATCAACAAAGGATGGATCGTTCTTTTTCCACGCAAGCCCGAACGCCTCAACGAAAGCTGCTCTGGTTTCGGTGATTTCCTTTTTTTTCCTTTCCTTTTCAATTAATTTCTGTTGTTCTTCTTTGCTTCGAATTCTAAAGCCATTATCGAGCATTTCTATGGCAGGGTTTTCCAGCAGCATATGCCAAGCTATAACGATATGCTTGGCCTCGACTTTGCTCCATGCAAGTTCGGCAAACTCATTCCAGGAGACTATTGGAACACCTTCCGGGTTTTCTTCTTTAAGCAGATCCAGGGCTTCATTTACTTCTTTGCTATGTTGAGCAATTGGAAAGGAGTGAATCGGGCCAGCATGGACCATGGCCAGGTCTTTATTGCGTACCTTGCGCTCATCTCCATCTATTGTCTTGATCAAAATCCTATCTAAATCGTTTGAAAGAACAATGGCAGGTCTTGTTTTATACATCACCAAAGAATGAGGGGATATCATGTGTTGTTTATAATCTCGATAATGTGGATATACAAGTGTGTATCAATGATCTATTGCGAATGCTGAGCGCTTCTGTTATATTTGAGAACAATTGGTGACATGCCCATCCTCTAAACATGAATGTGGGAGAATTTACGGAATTAAGGAGAATAGAAATGACAGCATTGTTAGTTGGAATTGGACTAATAGTATTAGCTGTGCTCATGGTAATTCCAGGAATTTTGGGCTGGTGGAGCGATGTTCTTGCTTTTCTTCGGGGTGCTCTGCCTGTAATAGCTTTCCTGATCGGCGCCCTCGCGGTTTTTATTGGGATCGCGGATATTAAGGATAAAATAGAAGAGAAAAAAGAAGAAGAAAAAGAAAAAGCAGAAGAGAAGAACAAGTCTGAGAATTCCGAAAACTAAGAGAAGGCAACCGAGAACAAAGGAGACTGGTAGCTGCTTTTGGTCTTGGATGCTTGACAGATTTTTGAAACTGTGGGAATATGCACCCGCATTTTTTGATATTTCTCAATAAGGTGAAGGCGTATATAAATGAAGACCGCATTTTTTACCGCTGCAACCGCCGAGCGCAAGTGGTATGTAATCGATGCAGCGGGCAAGCCACTTGGCCGCGTAGCAGCTAAAGTTGCTTCGATTTTGAGAGGCAAAAACAAGCCGACATTTACTCCAAGTCAAGAGACAGGCGATTATGTCATTATTATCAATGCTGATAAAGTCGCCATAACAGGGCGCAAACGCCAGAATAAAACATACTATCACCATACCGGGTATCCTGGTGGTATTAAGGATTTTAGTTTTGACCAACTTATTGCCCGCAATCCGGTATCTCCAATGGAGATTGCAATCAAAGGGATGTTGCCAAAGGGGCCTCTTGGCCGAAAGCTGTTCAAGAATGCAAAGGTCTATGCCGGTCCCGATCATCCGCACCTAGCACAGAATCCTATCGCAATAGATATTTGAGCGGAAAAGGAAAGAAAATGGTAAAGAATATCAATCTTGGTATTGGTACCGGTCGCAGAAAATGCGCAGTCGCAAGGGTCTTTCTGCGAGAAGGTTCAGGCAAAATATTCATTAACGAGAAGGATCTAAAGGACTATTTTGCGGTTGATGGTCTGATTGCCCAGGTCAGAAAACCGTTCCTTGTAACCGATAGCGAAAATAAATTCGACGCATATATTACGGTAGTAGGTGGTGGTCTATCCGGACAGGCAGGCGCATGTTCTCATGGGCTTGCCCGCGCCTTAGCTCAGATCGATCCGGCAAACCACATTTCGCTCAAGGCCAATGGCCTATTGACTCGTGATCCGCGGATGGTGGAAAGAAAAAAATACGGCCAGCGCGGCGCCCGCCGAAGATTCCAGTTTTCTAAACGCTGACGACCTATGGCGAAGCGGATCGATTCCGTTCGCAAAAAGGCCTCCGGATCGCTCGAAGTGGCGGTTTCCGGGGGCTTTGTGTTTTGTTTTGATGAAGTAGATGCACAGCTTCTGGATTATTCATTGAAGACCCATCCGTCGGATTTGCCTTTTTCGGGCAAATATTTCTTAGATGTTCATTCTCCGGCAGAACACTCAGTGGATGCATTGGCAAGACATTCATCAGCAGTGCACTTAATTGCCGCGGATTCAATCGAATTCTCAGAATCCGCAATTGCTGGACATTATGGACCAAAATCCATTTTGCTATTCCAAGATGAATCAATCGATGAAGACTCGTTATTGCTCCTCGGTCGTCTTAATGATCTGCATAGGGCTCGCTCTGATGCTCTTTTAATTGTTTCTCATAACGAACAGGCTTCAAGACAATTATACCTGAAGCTTCTAAAAAGAGGATATGAGCCGGAGATTGCCAATACCTGTGTTCGATGGACATGCGCGGAGCATTATGTTGATGACCGCCGCTATGTGAGAATGCTTTTTAAATTGCACTGTTTTAAGAAAGGGCAGGGGCCCACCAGGATGCAGGCGCTTGCATGGCCTCGAATCGGGCTTTTCGAAAGCCCTCAGACAATCTTGGCTGACGGAATGGCTGCCATTCCTGAAGACGATCTCATGGAAGCCATAAAGAAGAATATTGAGTCCTATCAAAGGAAGCCGTCAACATTTTCGCGCCTAGATCTAAATTCCAATTCTTCTGAAAAGCGAACTTTTTTGCGTTCATTTTTAAGAAGACAGGGTTTTCCATATCAGTCAATCGAGAGGTTTCTTGAAACCTTGGTAGAGAAGGAACACAAAAATGATTAAAAATACTATTTTCCAATACTTGACAGACCTTACAAATAGATTCAATAATATGTCAGAGAATTCAAGTCGGAGGCGCATATCGAATGGATGACGACATCCTTACTATTGAAGAAGTAGCGAAGTACTTGCGGGTTTCCGAACGAACAGTTTACGACTGGGCTCAGAAAGGCGAAATACCGTCCGGAAAAATTGGCACTGTCTGGCGTTTTAAAAAAAGTGAAATAGAGCGGTGGGTGAACGAGCGCCTTTCTTCGAACAGGCCTGTTTCGCTCATCAACAGCGTAAAAATCCAGAATATCATTTCCCTTGATCGGATCATTTTTCTGGATTATCCCTCCAAGCGAGATGCACTTATCAAATTAGCAGAAAATCTATCGACTGCACCCCAAATAAAGAATAAAGAAGAATTGATCTCGGAAATTATCCGACGCGAAGAACTCATGAGTACAGCGATCGGAAAAGGCATCGCCATTCCCCACGTGCGGCTGAATTCGGTTACGGACCTTGTGGTTTCTATAGGCATTTCTCGTTGCGATATAGTCGATTTTCAGACGCTCGATGATGTGCCAGTGCGGCTATTGTTTATGATTGCCGCCGCATTTAACCAGCATGCATATTATTTGCAAACGCTGTCGTTTTTCTCTGCAAGACTCAAGGTAGTTGAGCTGCGAGATGGGCTTCTAAACTGCAAGACCACGCAAGAAGCATATGATTTGCTTATTCAGCAAGATCGATAGCGCTTTACTGCTTCTGTGAGAGCACCTGCAGTGCGCCTATGCGTTTCTGTGGGTGCTTTTTATTCGGCTACGAAGGGATCGTTCTGTGTACTTAAAAAGCCTTGAAATATTTGGATTCAAATCCTTTGCGGACCGAATACGCATCGAGTTTTCAAAAGGAATCTCGGCTCTGGTAGGTCCTAATGGTTGCGGCAAATCCAATATTGTAGACTCGATAAAATGGGTGGTAGGCGAACAGTCTGCGAAGAGCCTCCGAGCGGAGACGATGGAAGATGTTATATTCAACGGCACCGAAACAAGAAGGCCTCTTTCTGTCGCAGAGGTAGCGATTACAATAAGCAATGATGAAGGTGTGCTACCTCTAGATGTGCCCGAAATAGAGGTAAAACGAAGGATATATCGCTCAGGGGAAAATGAATACTTCATAAACAGCAAGCCAGCAAGACTGAAGGAGATTAGGGAGCTTTTCTGGGATACTGGCATTGGAAAGTCAGCCTATTCTGTGATGGAGCAAGGGCGCATAGATCAGGTCCTATCCTCGAAACCTGAAGACCGGCGATATCTGTTTGAAGAGGCTGCGGGCATAACGAAGCACAGAGTCCGCGCCCGCGAAGCTGAACTCAAGCTTGCCAAAACAGAGGAGCATCTTCGCCAAATCGAAGCCATAATCGGAGAAGTCAAACAATCTTACGAAAACCTCAGAGTCCAATCCGACAAGACAATCAAGTATAGGCAACTTAAGGATAAGATATTCGAGACCGAATTAGATCTCTATTTGGTCCGTTTGCGCCAATATATACGCGAGCAGGACCGAGTCTGCAACCTTTTTGATCAAAAGAAGAAAGAGCGCGAAGCACTTGTCCAGCGCATTGAGTCTATGAGTCAATCGATGTCCGATGCTCTAGATATGTTGAACAAGCTCGAAGCAAGGCTGATCGAGATGCAGAAACTGATCTATGGTCTTGCTGTCGAAAAAAATGGCAAAGAGAGGCAAAAAGCCCTCTTGACAGAGAGGCTTAGAGAAATCAAGTCAATAATTGAACAACTCGAGGCCAGAGATCGAGCCATAGCCTCTAAAATAGAATCGCTCCAGGAAGAAGAGGGCGATAAAGAAGCAGAACTTGCTGGCTATAGAATTAGAATTCGAGAAATTGAAGCTAATATTCATACTTTCGATGAGAATATCTCTGCGGCCGCTCTATTGCTAAAGGCAAATGAGGAAAGCATAAGGCACAATGTCGAGGAATCCAAGGAAATTGCCCAAAAGACAAGGCTTCTACATGAGAAACTGGATACTATCACCGAGAGAATTGCAGAGCTTGTGGATGAGCGACTTCGCAAATCCGAGTCGCAGATAGAGCAGAAACAGAACCTCGAGGCGCAAATACGGCAAAAGATAAAAGAAATATCGATCTCCACATCTTCTTGGGCAAACAAGTTACAGGATTATACCAGATTAGCCCCTTCTTTGACTGCCCAAGAGCGTTTTCGCGAGCTCGAAGGCCTGGTCAATGAAATGCGAGCCTTGTCTTCTCTTTCCTCCGATCTCGAAAAGGACTTTCTTCATTATGTGGAAATAGAACCTGGATTCTTAAATGAGCTTATAGCTCCCGAAGGCATTATGACTCAAAAGCGCCGCATCGATGCGGAAATTTTGAATCAAAGAGAGCGCATTGGAAGAATCGAAGCCGAGAATCAAGAGCTGACGCTAAAAAATACAGACCTGGCAAAAAAAATCGAGACCTATCGCAAGACACTGGAAGAGGCCAGACTGGAGAAGACGAAGATTCAAGCACAGATGGACGCTGCAAAAGAAGCTCTTTCGGTACTAAAGAGAGAAATTGCAGGCCAGGAAGCTTACCATCGCGAAGTTGCCGGGGAGCTCTTAGATCAGCATAGACGACACGAAGAGCTCAAAGAGCAAATAGAATTGTTCCAGGAAGAGCTTGCGGAGATGGAGCAAAAGGGCAGACATCTAACAGAGGAGATGTCGGAGCTCGACAAATCCATTAGTCGAGCGACTGAAGATCTTGGAGACAAGCGCAAGGAGTCAAGCGAACTCGAGCAGAATTTGCAAGCCATCCAACGGGAGCTCGAAGACCTGCATACAGCAAAAGCGCAGAGGGAAACAGAGATTCGCAACCTCAAGGAGAATTTTGTAGATCTCTATTCGAGAGATTTGCTCGCCTTCGAAAGCCGCATGTATGAAATTCGCTCTCCTGTTTCCGAAATAAAGGAAAAACTTGTATCCTTGAAGGCTTCTCTGTCGTCGCTAGGTTCCGTGAATCTTATGGCTCCAGAGGAATTCGAGCCAGTACGACAGCGCTTTGAATTTCTTTCTGGACAATATGACGACCTCGTAAAAGCGAGGGCAGACCTTGTAAGGATAACCAATGAGATAAGAACAGAAAGCGCAAAGCTCTTTGTGGAAACCTATAATAAAATAAAGAAGAATTTTCACAATATATTTCGAAGGCTGTTTGGCGGAGGAAGAGCAGAGTTGCGCCTTTCAGATACGGACCATGTCCTGGAAAGCGGCATAGAAATCTTTGCTCAACCTCCGGGGAAGAGACTCGAAAACATCTCCCTGCTTTCCGGAGGAGAGAGGACATTAACAGCCATAGCGCTTCTTTTTGCTACATATATGGTCAAGCCCTCGCCCTTCTGTTTTTTGGACGAGATAGATGCCGCCCTCGATGAAGCCAATATTGTACAGCTTGTTAACCTTCTGAGAGAATTCGGCACAATGAGTCAGTTCATTGTGATAACCCATAAT
>JAAYWE010000082.1 GCA_012516755.1 Treponema sp. | reverse complement strand
TTATGCTGAGCAATCCAGGAGCCTATCGAACGCAATATGAAATTCGCAAGCTGGTACGCTCCAACAAAAGAGAAGATTATGCTTCCGATGAAATATTCGCTAATTTCCGCAATATTGCCATAGGAAATATTGCGGAGGGTGTCCTCTATCGCAGCTCGAGCCCTATCGATAATCAGCTTGGAAGGGCGGCCTACGTTGATAAGCTGATCGAAGAGGCAGGTATCCAGACGATAGTCAACTTGTCGGACTCTGTAGATGCAATGAAGACCTATCTTGCGGCCAAGGATTTTGCATCACCCTATTATGCGGAGCTTGCAAAGAATAATAAGGTTATTTTCCTCAATATGAATCTGGCTTATGGAAGTGAAGAATTCAGGGCGAACGTAGTAAAAGGCCTTGTTTTCATGGTCGAGCATGATGGTCCATACCTTGTACATTGCACCGAAGGAAAGGACCGCACAGGCTTTATCTCCGCGCTATTAGCGGCGCTGATGGGTGCAACTAAGGATGAGATCGTCGCCGATTATATGGAGAGTTACATCAACTATTATGGAGTCGAACCTGGTACCGAGAAGTACAATCTGATTGCTCAGGATGTACTCGATATGCTTAAGGTGATTACAGGAAACAGTGATCTCGAAAAAGCCGACCTGGAAGCCGGAGCGCGGAATTATCTGATTTTGGGAGGTATGAAACCTGCACAGATCGAACAGTTGATGAATAAGCTCTCGAAACCTTTAAGCTCATTGGAAAGTTTGGAATTCACGGCATTTTTCTTGGCTAGGATTGACGAATATTTGATGATTGCTTAAGAAGGTTTCTTGTTTTGAAGAAGAAGGGAAGCGCGATCAGCTGGCCAATCATAGAAAAAAGGACAAGAGCGAGCAAGGATCTTTCGTATAGTAAGCCCATGATCCAGCTTCCCGCAAACCAGAAAGCCCCGAACCCTGCATTGAAAATGCCAAAGGCCGTGCCTCGGCGTTCCTTGGGTACAATCGTTGTTACGGCTGATTTTAGTATAGATTCCTGAGCGCCCATGCCAATACCCCATAGCATTATGCCTGCAATGGCGCCACCGGGGGTCCCCACAAGAAATATAAATGGCGCAAAAAACAAGGCAAGAGCCGAAGAAATGATTATTGCCGTAATTCCTCTTCGATCATACATTCTGCCAAAATATAGCGCCGAGAGGGCATCGATACCCATAGCCACCGAGTACAGGACAGGGACCATATTATCCGGTAAGAGTTCTGTCTTTGTCATATGAAAGGCCATGAGAGGAAAATCAGCAAAGCCAAGGGCGAGAAATCCGATCCCTACAAGATAGTACCAATATGCTGAATTTAGGCCATTTTGAGGCAAGGTTTGTTCATTTGGCTTCTCGAATTCCTGCGGTTCCGGATAGTTCTTTCTTGCAAGCAAAAGCAAGATCAATGCAACAGCTGCAGGAATAGCAAGAAGGGCAAAACTGAGCTGGTACGCCGAAATCTTATTATCGTTCCCTTTTAGTGTGAGAACAAGAAAGAGCATCAATGGTCCTGCAAAAGCACCGAGCTGATCGAGTACTTCCTGGAGAGCAAAGCCCTTGCCCGCTCCGACTTCTGTGGCAGCAAAGGAGACAATCGTCGTCTTTGCGGGATTTCTTATGGCCTTTCCAAAGCGCTCGAGCACAATCAGCACGCAGGCATATATCCAGCCAAAGCCAGGCGCTAACGCAAGTGCGGGTATTACTATCAAATTGATTGAATAGCCAATTATTGTAATGAGCCAGTATCGCTTTGTCTTGTCGCTTATATAACCCGTTACAAGACGCAGAGCATAGCCAATGAATTCTCCAAGGCCCGATACAAAGCCCACTGTCGATGCTGAAGCGCCCAATAGTAGCAAGTACGGCCCCAGAATACTCCGTGCTCCTTCGTATGTCAGATCGGAAAAGAGGCTCACGACACCGAGCAACACCAGAAACCTGTAAGCAGCCTGTCTTCTGTTTTTCATGTTAGGTTCCTTCTTGCATAATATCCTGACAAAAGAACCTTGTCCAGCTGCTGATCGAAGTATCGGATTCTACAAAATTTGTGGAAACACAATATAGAGAATTCGATTATAGCTCGATTTTGTAATAAGGCTGATCGAGCAGCCTCTTATGTATTGATGACAATTTGGCTGCGTGGCGATATTGACGGAATTTTGTTAGGATGCATCTCTTTTGAACCTTGACAAATATGAAAAGTCGCTTTATCATGATAATAGTCAAAACGTTTTGACAATAAGATTATGGGAGGCTCAATTATGAAATCCAAAAAAGCAAAGGCGATTTTTTTCATGGTTTTCTTTGTGGCTTCTTTGATCATCTTAGGAGCCCAACAGAAAACAACTCTCTCTGTGCTGTGGTTCAATGATGCCAATGAATCCGATGTATTTATGGCAACCATGAACGACTATCAGAAGGCTCATCCAAACATCGTCCTCGATATGCAGGTTATACCCTTCAATGATTATGAGAACAAGCTTCGAATGATGATTGCGGGTGGGAATCCTCCTGATGTTGCAAGATTGGCAAGCGCACATGTTCCGCTTTTTGCAACAAGTCTTGAACCTTTGTCTGGCAAGTCCGAATTCGATGAACTAGCAAAATCCTATTTTGATTCTTCTCTGGCGCTGGGCATGGATGAAAATGGTCGAATAATGGCTATGCCAACCGAAGCAACAGCGAACGGGATGATTGTAAACAAGACCTATTTCAAAAATGCTGGTATAGATATTGATAAATTGTCACTTACATGGACATGGGATCAATGGGTAGATGCCATGAAAAAAGTTATCAAAGCAAATCCAAAGGCAAAATATGGCATAACAGTGGATTTTTCAACACATCGATTTGCTACCTTCCTATATGAAGCTGGCGGACGATTTTTGTCGAGCGACGGGAAGTCGATGAATTTCAATACGCCGGAGTCTCTCGATGCGCTAAAATTCTTCAAAATGTTGCATGATGAAGGTCTTGCCCCCAAATCGGTGTGGATGGGCTCGGAGAATCCCCAAGAGCTTTTCCAATCTGGCTTAGTAGCCTGTCATGTGGGCGGTTCATGGCTCATAAATGCCTATAACAAGAATATCAAAGATTTTGAGTGGGCAGCGGTAAGAATGCCAAAACGGAAGATCAATTCCTCCGTACCTGGTGGCAAATTCATTGGTACCTTCAAGAGCTCAGCTCATAAAAAAGAAGCATTGGATCTCATAGCGGTCTTTTCTGACAAAGCGCCCAACGAACAATACTGCAAAGATACTTTCAACCTGTCTGCACGAAAAGATGCTAATATCAAGTATACCGCAAGGTCCAATGACTTTGCCGTCTTTACTGCGGAACTCAACGTAACCCCTCCCTATACTGCGGACGATTGGAAAAGCGACGCTGTGGCGAAGGTCAACTCCTATGCGCGAGAGCAGATCGTAGAAGGGTTGTTAGGAAAGCAGACAATGGAGCAGACTGCTGCCAATATACAGGCCAAAGGCAACTCCTACTTCTGATAAAATGTTCGTTATTTCTAAATTGACGTAAGAATTTATCTTACGATAGATTTTTAATTGTTTCTGCTGCATGCATTGAACAAGAATGCATGCAGCAGCCTGTTTTTTGTAGAGGATCAATTATTACAGAGAAATAAAGGATGAAATCTAAGCAACGATCTCATGGCACATTCGAGCAAACGCTAGCACCTCTCTTATTTCTTACACCGAATTTGCTGATTTTCTCAATATTCATCATTGTCCCGGCTATCATGGGACTTCGGATGTCGTTTTTTGATTGGAGCATCTTAGAGGGTTCCAGATTTATTGGTTTCCAAAACTTCAAGAGTATATCACATGATTCGATGTTCTGGCTTACTCTAAAGAATACTCTTGTCTATGTTGGTGCTGTCGTTCCTCTTCTGACGGTTTTCGCTCTAGCTCTAGCGTTGCCTCTGTCCAAGGAGGATAGAGGCATGGGTGTTTTTCGTGTCATCTATTATATACCGACCATGCTAAGCATGATTGTAGTGGGCATTTCCTGGCGATGGCTCCTGGGCTATGATCTTGGCATTATCAATTATGTAATTAGCCTGGCGGGAGGAAAGCCCGTACCATGGCTTACTAATAGCACAATGGCCAATATTTGCCTCATTTTTGTAACGCTTTGGACAAGGGTAGGATATTTTATGATGATGTTCGTGGGTGGACTTCAAGCGATTCCCGTAACCTATTATGAAGCTGCTAAAATGGATGGGGCAGGGAGATCGACTATTTTCCGACGGATCACGCTTCCACTTTTAAGTCCTACCATTCTTGTCGTCGTAGTGCTTGCCACCATCGAAGCCTTCAAGGCATATGAGCTCATTTTTGTGATGACTCAGGGCGGACCCGGAACATCCACCAAATTCATTGTTCAGTATATCTATCAGGTTGCCTTTCAAGAGGACAAAATGGGATATGGCGCTGCCATGTCGGTAATTCTTCTTATTATAATTGGAATATTCACGGCTCTTCAGTTCAGCATCCAGAAGGAGGAATATACCAATGAATAGAGCACTCAAATATATACTGTTGATAATAGTCTCAGGTATATTTCTATTCCCTATTCTATGGGTCATTATCTCTTCTTTCAAACCTCAATCAGAGCTTTTTACTTATCCACTGACCATTCTGCCTCACAAGGCAACGATTGAGAATTATGTCAACGCATTTGCAAGTGGTGATTTTATCACCTATTATGCAAATTCCATTTTTGTCTCTGTTGCTGCAACATTGCTTACCATAACAATAAACGTTATGGCAGGTTATGCTCTTTCCAAGTTCTATTTCAAAGGTCGAGATCTGATTTTCTATATCATGATTAGCACGCTGATGATTCCTTTACAGGCGATTATGATACCAATTTTCTTGCTTCTGAAAGAATTAGGTTTGCTAAATTCTCTGTGGGGAATCATCATTCCTCCTGCTGCAACTCCGACCGGTGTATTTCTTGCCCGTCAATACATTCAGACAATTCCAAATTCGTATATCGAGGCGGCACGGATGGATGGCGCAAGCGAATTGCGCATTTTTTTAAGGATCATTGTACCATTAGCTCAGCCGATTATCGCGACAATTGCAATCTTTTCTTTCATGTGGCGATGGAATGACTTTCTTTGGCCATTCATAGTTATTTCATCTAAGAGAAAAATGACTTTGCAGCTTGCACTAGCCAATTTTGTGGGGCAATTCCAGATAAATTGGGGCAATCTACTTGCAATGACCGTAGTGACAATGATACCTATGATTGTTGTTTTTCTTGTCTTACAGCGATACTTTGTCCAAGGGCTCAGCGCCGGCGGAGTAAAGGCATAAATATGCTATATGTCATAAAAAATCTCAGTTCATATCATCTCGAAGGTTCTAAAGCCATATTCTCGGGCGAGAATGG
>JAAYWE010000081.1 GCA_012516755.1 Treponema sp. | reverse complement strand
ATGACCGGATCATTTTGCCTGATGGCCGACTTAAGCAAGCCCTTAGCGGTTGCAGGGCTGGATGGAGTGACAATGATGAGTCCTGGAATATTCTGAATCCAGCCTTCGACACTCTGGCTGTGTTGAGCCGCAGCCTGATTATTTATGCCATCCGGAGCCCTAATGACTAAGGGAATATTCGCTTGACCGCCAAACATATAGCGGTTCTTTGCAATCTGGTTGGCAAGCTCATCGAAAGCAACACCTATAAAGTCTGCAAAGTGCATGTCTGCAACAGGCCTGGTACCGGTCAGAGCCGCGCCAAGCGCTGCTCCAACTATTGCCGTCTCAGAGATCGGGGTATCGCGAATGCGGTCACCAAATTCATCGGGCAAGCCCTTGAATTGTCCAAAAATACCACCCTGGCGGACAATATCTTCTCCATAGACGAATACAGTGGGATCTCTGCGCATTTCCTCGCGCATGGCCTCAAGAGTTGCTTCAGAAAAAGATATGGTTCTCATTGCTGTACCTCCGGGAATTCCATTGGAGAAAAGGAGAATAGATCATCAAGAGCCTCTTGGGGATCGGGGAAGGGGCTTGCTTCGGCAAAATCTATTGCAGCTTGTATTTCCAGTTCTGCTTGATCATATAGCTTTGCGATACCGGCCTCATTTGTTAAGCCTTCTTCGAGGAGTCTATTCTTATACAGCTTTATGGGATCTCGTTCATCTATCATTTTTTTTACTTCTTCTCTTGTTCGATAGCGTTCGGGGTCTCCCACGAAGTGGCCTTTTACTCGATATGTAAGACATTCTAGGAGTGCAGGGCCTTTTCCTTCGCGCGCTTTTCCTATCAGGTATGCAGCAGCATCGTAAACTTCGGTGACATTGTTGCCATCGACTGTGTAACCCTCTATGCCATAACCCTTTGCTCTGTCAGCTACATGTTGCGCCGAAACCGCATAACTAACTGGCGTTGTCGATGCATATTGATTGTTTTCGTTGACAAAGAGGACCGGCAATTTCCATATGGATGCTAAATTGAGCGCTTCGTGGAATGTGCCTCGATTCGATGCTCCGTCGCCAAAAAAGCACACCGCTACTTGATCGGTCTTCTTTATCTGCGAAGAAAGCGCGGCTCCCACCGCGATATTGAATCCACCGCCTACGACACCATTTGCTCCAAGCATGCCGATAGAGAAATCGGCGATATGCATCGAGCCTCCTTTGCCTTTGCAGTAGCCAGTCTTCCTGCCGAACAATTCAGCCATCATTCTGCTGGTATTTGCGCCTTTTGCAATGGCATGGCCATGGCCACGGTGCGTTGAGGTGATATAGTCATCGACGCGCAGGTTTGCCATGACTCCAGTTGCTATAGCTTCTTCTCCTATATAGAGATGGACAAAGCCGAAGATTTTCTTATTCATGAAGAGCTCTTCGACATGAGTTTCGAATGTCCTTATGCGAATCATTGTTTCGAGCATCTTCATCTTTTCTTCGACCGATAAAGAATCAAAGAGATCAGGAAAGGGATTTTTTGTTTCTGACATTGAGCACCTCCTCATGCTCATGGTATGTATAGTTTAGAGATAATGGGAATAAACAGAGAAAGTTGTGGTATCAACACGATCAGAATGAGCGCAAGAACAGAGGCATACACCATAGGAAGCACAAATTTGACCATCTCGTTGTTTATATTGCTATGGATGAGATTAGCAGTGACGTACAGATTGACTGCCACCGGAGGTGTAATCTGACCAATTGCAAGCGCTGTCGTAAGGCAAACGCCAAAATAGAGTGGATCGATATGGAGCGCAAGCAAAGCAGGCATTATCATTGGCATAAATACATTAGTTATTGAGATTGCATCCAGGAACATTCCGGCAATGAGCATGACTATCATTGAAAGGAACATAAAAATCAGCTTATTCGTGGTGATGCTCGAAATGAGATTAGCGGCCGCATCGATGACGCCGAGCGTAGCCGCTGCCCAGGAAAATATGCCAGCCATCGAGACCACGAACATGACCACCGCAGAGGAAACTACGGTATCGACCAAGGCCTGATAAATCACATTGATTGGCAATGTATGATAGACGAATATCCCAACAAATAGGGCATAAAATACACCCATTATTGCTGCTTCCGTAGGCGTGGCTATTCCCAAATATATCGAACCGAGAATTATAACAGGAGCAAAAAGCGCCCAAAGCGAATCGATAAAAGCCTTAAATATCTCTTTTGGAGTGCCGGATTCTTCCGCTCCTCGGTAATTGTTCTTTCTCGATATTATATAGACTACTCCTATAAGGAAAATTCCTACTAATACTCCAGGAATAATGCCACCCAAGAACAAAGCTCCGACAGATACACTGGTAAGCTGGCCATAGACTATAAAGGAAATCGAAGGAGGTATGATGATCGAAAGCCCCGCACCCGCAGCAATCGTAGTTGCTGCAAAATATTTATTGTAGCCCTGCTTTATCATGGGAGTTATAAATACAAGTCCAAGGGCAGCAGCGGTCGCTGGCCCCGAGCCCGAGACAGCTCCCCAAAAAATGCAGGCTATTACCGCGGCAATTGCTAATCCGCCGCGCCGTCTCCCTGTGAGCAATATCAAAAAGCGTGCAATGCCATCTACTATTTTTGATTTGTCCATGAGCACCCCGGCAAGTATAAAAAATGGGATTGCGACAAGAGGGAATTTGGCGATATTGGCCTCGAAATTCCGAGATATCATGGACATTCCAAGATCATAGTTCATTATTGCTCCGATGGCCGCCGCACCAAGCGATGAAGCGATCGGAACCCCTATAATAATAAGGAAGATAAAAACTCCGAATACTAAAAGCGCTGCCATTATTGAGCCTCCTCTTTGGAATTTTCTGAATTGCCTGAAGGAAGAGGGGCTTTGAGGGATTTTATTTCTCTAATACCGCTTGCGATGATTTCTTTTATGACAAATATCGAAAACACAGGCGTCCCAAGGCTATATATCCATGTTGGAATACCAAGAGATTCCGAAAATGCGTGATAGAAAGTTATATTTTTGTAGATTTCTCGCGCAGAATTATAAATCAGAAAACAAAATATCATTACTCCGAGGCATGTGGATATTATCAATGCCACACGCTTTAGATTGGGCGAGAATGTGTCAAATAAGTTGGTCATCTTTAGATTTGCACCGCGCCGAAAGGCAATTGCGATTCCTAAGAGCGTGATCCATACAAAGAGATTGACAGTGATTTCCTCTGTAAATGCAAAACCTCTATGAAAGAAATATCGGTTGATAACATTGGTGAAAGCTATGATCGCCATAATCGCCAGAAAAATAGCGCCCATAAGTTCATCGATGCGTATCCTTTTCTTCTTCATTATGGTTCTCCTTAGAGAAAAGCCGGCCATAGAGGCCGGCCAAGAATAGAAGGTACTATACGGTACCTGTATGTTGCGGCGTAAGGCTCGTTATTTCATATCTTCGAGCGCGAGTTTATAGATATCTTCGCCGATTGTGGGTATCCACTTATCATATACAGGTTTTGTTTTTTCTTTGAATGCGTCTATCTCTTGAGCGGTAAGAACGGTGATCTTCATTCCCTTAGAGGGAGCTATAACAAACAGATTTTCCGGATCCCTGGGATCTTTGAATTTTTCTTTGAAAATCTTAAGTGATTTGTCTCCATCGAGATAAGCGCGAGCAAGTGCTTTCTCCCACTCTCCAGCTTCCAAAGCCGCTTCTTGTATCTGCGCTTGAATATCGGGTGGGAAAGACTTCCATACCTGGGAATTTACGCAGAAGACAAGCGGATCTATAAGATAATTCCAAATGGTCATATACTTATGGTATTCCCATATCTTATTGCCAATTAAAACACCCTTTGGATTTTCCTGACCATCGACAACACCTTGCTGGAAGGCAGTAACTGCATCTCCCCAGTTCATATTGATTGGATCTGCGCCGAGCTGCTTGAAGATATCGATCATAATCGGCGATCCGACAACACGAATCTTGAGGCCTTCGACGTCCTTTGGTGTCCTTATTTCGCGCTTGGAATTTGTTATCTGGCGGAAACCATTTTCTCCCCATGCAAGGAACTTGACCCCGCCCCTTTCCATTTCAGCAATCATGCGAGCGCCAGCTTTGCCATTCTCGATCTTGTCGACATTATCGTAAGTATTGATGAAGAAAGGCAGGCTGAATAGATTGAAAGGACGAATTACAGTGCAGGCATTCATCGTCGATTCGGTGGCAAAATCTATGGCTCCATCCGCAACTGCTTGATACCAGTTGGTCTGTTTGCCAGCCAGAAGCGACGAACTCCAATATGGCTTGATATTTATTACTCCGTTTGTCTTTTGGGCAACCAGATCGGCGAACTTTTGTGCGCCGGCACCCCAATCTACAGCTTGGGTTACATTTACCTGCATTGTATACTCTCGTTTGGGAGTAAATGCTGTGACTGGCAGGATTGCAATAAGAAGCGCCACGAGTAAAAGCATAAATCTACGATAGATCATATCGACCTCCTGATGGCAATTTTCGCTCCCAATTTATATTCTGTCAATGTTCAATTATTCAAGAATTCTGTATATTTAGTATCCTTTGGAATAGATGACATATTCATGCATAGTATATTGCATAAAATTCTATTTCGTTTTATAATATTTCCAAGAAAATGAACTTATGCAAATCGTGCATTTTTGATTCGGCTCAAAGATAGACAATATATGGATTAGACACCCTCAGAAAATAGAGCTCAAGGGCTTTATGCTCTGTTGTGATTTACATATTCATTCAATGGAGAAATGGACTTATGAAAAAGAAAATCGTCCTTGCTTATTCCGGTGGACTGGATACTACTGTGATAGTACCCTGGCTTAAAGAACATTATGACTGCGAGGTGATAGCAGTCTGTGGTGATGTTGGGCAGGAAGCTGATTTCGATGGGATCGGTGCTCGAGCCCTTGCTTCGGGAGCATCGAAGTTTATCAAGCTCGATCAGAAAGAAGAGTTTGTGAAGGAGTACCTCTGGGCACTCGTCAAGGCAGGTACTCCTTACGAAAAAAAGTATCTCCTCGGTACTAGCGCAGCGCGTCCGCTCCTTGCCAAAGGTCTCACTGAAACTGCTCTTGCAGAGGGCGCCGATGCAATTGCCCATGGCTGTACCGGCAAAGGCAACGACCAAGTGCGCTTCGAGCTCGGAGTCAAGGCCTTTGCTCCGGAGATGGAAGTGATTGCTCCATGGCGCATCTGGGATATTCAGAGTCGAGAAGAAGAAATAGCCTATCTTGAAGCT
>JAAYWE010000080.1 GCA_012516755.1 Treponema sp. | reverse complement strand
CGGCTTGCTCATTCGACAATAGGAGTCATAACAAACGTTCGGCTAGATCATTTGGATACAATGGGGACGGAGCTTGTATCGATAGCCGAGGCTCTTGGGGAGTCTATTCCGGAAAGAGGGAAGGCCTTTGTAGGCAGCGAGGGCATAGACGAAGAAATAAAGGCTGTTTTCTCGCGTATGGCCGCGCAGCGCGGTGCCCAGCTTGCCTTCGTGCCCATCGACGAAGAAACGCAAGCGCTGCACAGAGATTTTTTGTACCCAGTGCATGCGCAAAACATGGCTCTTGCGCTTGAGGTGTGCGACGCTTGCGGTGTATCGCGCCAAATTGCGCTGCGCGGCATGCAAAGCGCCAAGCCAGATCCAGGCGTGAGACCTACGCTTCAAACAACATGGCGAGTACACAAGGTTCGAGTCATCAACGCCTTTGCTGCAAACGACCTTCAGTCTACGCTTGAGATGTGGCATGAGGAGCGTAGCCTGCGTTATTCGAGCGACTTGTGTTATCCGAGCGATATGCGCAACTTGAATGAATTAGATAGCGGTTATGGCCTTCAGAAAAATGAGACACATGAAATTCTCTCGGAAATAAAAGAGATCAACAGCGCGGAGCAGACTTTCCGCGTGCTTGTTTTCAATCATCGAGAAGATCGTGCTTGGCGAGCCCTTCAGATTGGCGAAATCGCTGCGGGCATAAATGCGGATGCAATCCTTGTATATGGCATGAATCAAAGGCTAGCCGAAAAAGTTATCTATCGATTTTATCGTCGACTAGGCGTAGGAAAGTTGACAGAGCCCAAAACTCAGCAAGCTGGGCTTGTACCAGAGCTAGCGCAGTCAGAGTTAACAACAGCTGCGCTGCATTTTGCTTCGGCCGTATCGCATTTGCAGTTATTGCCATGGTTGCAGCGAGTAAGTCCAGCGTCACCTCAGGCGCAGCTTGAGCCGCAGTCAGCACAGTCGCAGACTCAAATCCCCAGTAAGCCCATAAAATACCCCATTGTTCGCTCGATGAGACAAGCAAGCTTCGATGCTCTATGCGAGACAATTGAAAGCCTCGGAGGTTTTAAGGAAAGCCCATTGAAGACCTATGTGGAAATACTATGCGCAGGTAACATAAAAGGACCGGGGATGGATTTGAGTGATTCTCTCGAAGCTCTATTATTGCATCGACCAGACGTTGCACGATCGGCTATTTCGACCGAAGGGGCGCAATCGATTTCTTCACCTGAGGGGGAGCAATCGTTTGATTCGACTGGCGTAGCGCAACCAGTTACCTCAGCCGAGGGGGCACATTCAGTTGTTTCGCCTGAAAAATCGCAATCTGCTAATTCGACAGGAGAAAAACGATGACAAGCATATCGATTATTGTTTCAATAGTGCTCGGATTTTTCTTTGGCGAAATGACAGGATGGCTTACAGGCGGACTCGTTGCACCCGGATACCTCGCACTTTATATTGACCAGCCCTTGCGAATACTCATGACATACATGGCAGCTCTTTTGGCCTTCTTTTTGATTAAGTTGCTTGCAAAGATCACCATCTTATTCGGAAGAAGGCGTTTTATGGCCTTCATTCTAGCCGGCATTTGTATGGGTGCTTTGCTGGATGCTGTTGTAAGGCTAATTCCTCCTTCAGGCACCGATCTGCGAGCGATTGGCTATGTGGTTCCTGGCCTTATTGCAAATGATATATGGAAGCAGGGTCTTTGGAGGACTTTGCTTGGCAGCCTTGTAATTACTCTTGCAACGCGTGTTGTGCTGCTCTTGATCCTGGCTTGAGTCATTCCATGAAAAGCTCGTTTGCAAAACACAGGCAGAATCGCGCGATTTCTATTCGCGTTTTTATCGCGGTCATTTCGCTTGCGCTTGGTCTTGTCTGCACGGAGTTGCTTGCGCGCAACGAACCCCACCCTGTTGCCAAAGAGATGAAAATGGCAGCCCAACGAATGGCCCAAGCAGAAGCTGTAATCGCCAAAAAGCGGCTTGCTATGGGCTTAACCATAGATCCTGTTCTCGACCCATATCAAACAGGCCTGATCGGCGTAGAATCGAGCATTTTGACAACCACTGTAGGCGATATAGTTTCTAAGAGGACGAGCACAAATACGGCTTTTGCTGCCCTTATTGTGCGATATTTCTATGATATTGGTCTTGAGTCGGGAGACAGGATAGCCGTGGGTTCATCGGGCTCTTTTCCTGCAATCCTTATAGCCGTACTTTCTGCTTGTGCGGAGACTGGAGTGGAGCCGATCATTATCGCCTCGATAGGCGCTTCTGAATATGGAGCGAATATCGAAGGCTTTAGCAATGCCGAGATAATGGCAGCATGTAGAGATGCTGGAGTATTGCCTTATATGCCTATTGCTATCTCTCCTGGCGGAGAGGATGATCTGGGAATATCTTCCATGTATAGATTTGAGCCAAGCGACGAGCTAGCCAGGTATGCACATAGTGTAGCGCAAAGCCTCGCTATCCCTCTTATACTAGCTTCGGATCTCGAAGGCTCTTTCAAAGCCCATCTCGAAGCATATGAAAAAGCCTCGCCAATAAGGCTTTTTGTCAATATAGGGGGAGCAGATGTCAACTTTGGTAGCGGTCCAGCCTCGCTAAAGCTGAAACCGGGGCTCATCATTCCATCGGCTCGAACAAGGAAAACGGATTTGGGTAAATTGCATAAGCAGGCACCAAAAGACCCAGAAAAATCTGCCCAACAGGTTACAAGCAGGTCAGGGACCATGGACGCTGATAGCGGCGTAGATGCCCAAGCTGGTCTAATTGCCTATTATTTAGCTAAGGGTATACCTGTCCTACATTTTTTAAATATAAAGGGTCTTGCGGTGCAAAGTGGAATACCCGTGGATGGCGATCCGAGGGCCCCTCTTCCCTCCAGTATTGTCTCTACGCGTAAGAAGCCGAGTTGGCCTCTTATTGTAAGTCTTCTCATTGCTGGTACGGCACTTGCCATCCGAAAGCCTCTTAGATACTATCCATAGCAATATTTCATTATTTGAACATCATAGCGGGAGATAAATCATGTCGAATTATCCATTCGAAGATATCGAGAAAAAATGGCAGAAGCGCTGGGAGGAAGAACAGACATTCCGCGTATTCGAAGATGAGAGATTCTCAAAAGAAAAGCGTCGCTATGTACTAGATATGTTTCCCTATCCTTCTGGTGCCGGGCTCCATGTAGGACATCCAGAAGGTTACACCGCAACCGATATCTATTGTCGATACCTGCGAATGAACGGCTACAATGTCTTACATCCCATGGGCTTCGATGCCTTTGGTCTGCCTGCAGAAAATTACGCCATCCAGACAGGTACCCATCCTGCTATCACGACTTATGCAAACATCGAAAGATTTCGTTCACAGATCAAGGCGCTTGGCTTCTCATACGACTGGTCGCGCGAAGTCATAACATGTGATCCAGATTACTATAGATGGACGCAATGGATTTTTCTTCAGCTATTTAAGCAAGGTCTTGCCTACGAATCCGAGATGCCCATCAACTTTTGTCCTTCCTGCAAGACAGGCCTTGCTAACGAAGAAGTAAAGGATGGTCACTGCGATCGTTGTGGAACCAAAGTCGTCCG
>JAAYWE010000079.1 GCA_012516755.1 Treponema sp. | reverse complement strand
TTCCTGCTTGGTAACATCGGTTTGAATTCCCAGGACTTTCCCAGGGTATTCGTTCTCAAGCCTCGCGCTTTCTTCTTTCAATTTATCAGCATTTATATCTGCTAGAACGACAGCCTTTGCGCCAAATGATAGGAGCAATTCGCACAGTGCCAAACCTATTCCAGAAGCTCCACCGGTTACTACGGCAACCTTGTTCTCATAATATTCTTTCATTCCAAAATCCTCCTTTTTAAATTATGCAGATTCCAGAGATGGATATCTGCTTTAGATATCGGCTGCTCAAATTGGCATGGAAATACGCATCTACTTAAGAACACGTCCTCGCGCTTCGGTGAGAATCTCCCGTCCTTGCATCAATATGGCAGGCTTCATTTCGATAATTGGCAGTTCTGCAAGAGCATTTATTATGTAGAATTGCATGGGGTTTTGGTCCCAAGTTGATTCGGTCCATTTGACTTTCCCACTACCCAAGCAGGCTGCTTTCGGTTCGTTGTGCATTGGAAAAAGAATAGGCTGACTCAAATCTGCCCCAGGCTCGCCTACTTTCGGAATGTAGCGCCACCCAAATGTATTTATGTCAGTATTCATGGCATTTACCTGCTCCATATCCAATGGTTCAAGCTGGGTCATCTCAAGTTCCAAAAAGGTGCTACCTTCGAAACTCAGGCGAGTACGGTATGCATCCGCAAGGATGTGCAGGTCTTCAATGTCAGCGTAGATCTTCGGGATACCCATCATGTTTCCTGTTAGAATAGGCGTGGTTTTGTTTTCCCAAACCACAAGGGAAAACGATCCTTCCAATCGATCGTGCTGGACAAAATACTCACAAGATATAGAAGAACAGCCCCATTCGCAGCAAGAATCACGCCGATGATCATTCCCGGTACCAAGCCAGGGATGAGCATCGATGTACCGAATAGGATTTGAAGGAGATTCAGGCTTAGCTGTGTTATGAAGAGTCTTCTTAATATCGGCGGACTGGGATCGCGTGATACGGCCTCTTGTCTATGACCTTGGACTAAGATTTTAGTCAGAGCAATAATTCCGCCTAAGATGTTTAGCAAACCAATGAGAATTGTCAGCAGCGATACAAGGATCCCGGGAATTATGCTTGAGATGGCCCCTAACACTACGGCCAAAATCCCAAGTCCAATCATGAGCCATGTACGAGGAAACGGACCAATCGGCGTATTCCCGAATGCAAGCATCTGAATAGCAAAGATTACCATTAGGATTCCCAATTGTGCACTGCTTGAAAAAGGAAGCATGCCCAAATTCACTGGGATCAGCACCAAACCGATGATTATCATGAAAACACTCGTGAATATAATCATCGTCTGCTCGATGGAAAGCTTGATGTCGCCAATAGGAAGTCTCGCTGCCTCTGGGTATGTCCGATCAATCTCTCCGAGCACGATGGCAAGATAGAATACTGCTGCGCCAAAAAATAGAATCACCACAGCTGTCATTGGCGTCGTCAATAGATCCTGCTTCCAAATAAGCAGCGCGATGGCTATGGAAAAATATAGACCGCGCTGCATGCAAGCATCAGATGTCGAAAAATTCCACCATATTTCACCCAACTCCTAAATTTGTCTTTAGCCAACAACATCCCCAAAAAGAGAAGCAAGCCGCCCGGACCAAGACAGAAAAACAACAGCACACGGGGAAAGCGAATCGAAATAGGAATAAGACAGGTTACCATACCAATTACCGCAACCAACAATCCTAAGACTAATAGGAGCTTTGACCTGGGTATGTCACCAAATGGGGTTCTTCCAAGGGTTATCGTGTTTAAGGCGAATATGATTAGAAGCAATCCATATAAACCGTTTTCATAGTAGGGAAGAATTCCGTTATAGATCAAGAAGAGCATAACCCCAGTAACTAGTAAGACTACCGCAGCGATAATCAGCATAACGACTTCGAAAGGGAGCTTTGCCTCTCTGGAAATCATACGCACCGTCCTTCTTACCAGGTCTCGAATATATTAGCTCGAATGCAGTTGCTTTTCTTCGAATTCAGCAAAACTCGGTTTACAGGTGATGTGTAGCATCGCGTTTCCTTTCTGAGACATGGACCGTCGCAGATACGCCATCTGGCTGAGCGATTTGTTGATTTGCTATCAAACCTATATTCATTTGCCAACTATAAATCTGGGATTATCAATTGTAAAGCTATCTTGCATTGACTAATCAAAGATCTGTCCAAAAAGGAAGCATTAACTCATAACAGATTCTAAGCCTTACAAAGAAAGCCGTACGTTCGGTCTTGCTAAGAGATTGATATTCGCTATTTCTTCTATTTATTTTGTCACCTTGATAATGAGCCCGCTCATCAAAATCCACATAGAAGAATGGAGCGCCTCATAGCTTTGTATTATATAAGATGCCTACTAATGAACGCCATTTAACGTCATTTAAGCCTGAATTCGGCGCCGACAACTGCGGTGACATCTTTTAGACGGCTTGAAGTATCGTTAATCCCATAATCATCCACCATGGTCGAGTAGCGTGGTGTGATCTGGAAAACGCCCATGCGCGCGCTTTTGATTGCTCCAATCTTGGCGCCTGATGAAGAAGCAATAGCTTCAGCTCGCTTTTTTGCGTCCTCTGTGGCGCGCTCCAGCAGATTAGTCCGTAAATCAGCTAACTTGGTATACATATATTCGAGAGAGACAGAGTCTAGCGCAACGCCCTGGGCGATAAGGTCGCCGGCACTGCGCGATACGCGCTCCAATCTGTCTATATCTGTCGATGTCACTTTGTAACTGCGGTTGGCAAAGAAGGTAACATGCTGTATGCGACGGCCTTGCTGATCTTCGTCAAAATAGATATTGCTGCCAGCGTTTATGGCACTGGCGACAATTTCTTCGGCTGGTATGCCTTGTGTGGCCAAAAATGCATCGATCTTGGGGATGGCTGTCTTTAAATCTGCATATACAGCCTGAAGGCTATTCCCGCGGATGTTGACGGAAAAGTTCCAAACGGAAATGTCCGATTCGACTGGCTCTTTTGCGCTTCCCGTTACACTGATTGTGTCTTGTGCAGCGCGAACCTTCGTAAAACCATTGACTACAATTACAGCCATTACAACTAAAGCGACTGCCATAATAGCTGCAGCCCAAATTACTTGATGGAATCTTCTCTCCATAATCTTCTACCCCCACTTAGAGCAAAACCTAGCAGTAATCCCAGGTGTTATTCTATTATTGGCTTTAGCGCACAACTCCTGGGTGATTTCATCTCTTTGCTCCAGCATATAAGGCCACATCAATTCTATCTCTATTCTCTTGGATCATTCAATCAGGCGGACTGAAAGATCTCGATATTTAATGATGCGATGATTTCTCCAGAATCCTGCCACGCAATTAAGTGGACTTTGCATTTTACAGCAGACCTTGCAACTACCAAATTGCGAACTTAATTTTACACTATAATAAAGTCGTGCTATACTAATTCAATTATTTTGATGGACAAAGACTATGCGAGGCAAAGCGTCGTTCCGAATTGGCAGGTTTCTTTTTTTGGGGATTTTCTTGGTAACCTTTGGAGGAACTCAGCAAGCTCTAGGCCAGCAAGGCTCCATCCCTCAGGTGCAGCGGTCGTCACAACAGCCGCAGCTGCAACAGCAAACCACAGTGCTGCCCGCCAGTAATGATACAGATGATATTTCCCTCCCTGCGCTGCTTGATCACATGCTGGACAATCATTACCTGCCTTCAGTGCAAGTCGCGTTGGGCAGTTTTACCTATGCCGATACGCAGCTCCCAACGCCATTCGCGCGCTGGTTTGAGGACGAACTGCGGCTCGCGCTTGGTCGCACCTCAAAGATGAAGCTATTTGATAAACAGGTTGCAGCAGCGATGGATCCAGCGATCCGTGCGCAATATGCAGACTTCTTCGGGCAGGATCGCGCGGATTCGATTCTCTATGGAAAGTACGCGAGGGACGGACAGGGTGTGTTAGTCACGCTTTCGTTGACGGATCTTGCGAGCGGCGCCCTGATAAGCGAAATAAGGTACCCGGTGAAAAAAGAGTTGGTCCCCACCGACGTTGTGGTTGAGCCTTCCATCAAAACGCAACAGACAGCAGTCAGCTTGAGCCAACTTATTCCCGCCTCTGGAAGCCAGGCTTCGGGTGGCCAAAGCTCTGGCAGTCAATCCTACGCAGCGCCCGATTTTTTACTCAGCCTGTCTACAGACCGCGGAGGAGGGGCAGTCTATCGCAATGGCGAGAGGCTCAAACTCTACCTGACCTCGAATAAGGATGCCTACCTTAAGATCTATCATGTCGATGTCAATGGTGTAGCTCAGCTAATCTGGCCAAACCGATTCGGAGGATCAGGCAAAATAATGGCAGGTGAAGCGCTTCAATTTCCTGGGCCTGGTGACAAGTTCCAATATATATTAGGCCCTCCTTACGGGACAGAATACATAAAAGCGGTGGCTTCGACCAAAGCTTTTGCCACCATGGAAGCGGACTTTTCTGACCTTCAGGGGAGCGCTGCGGCCGCTATTACGCGTGGTCTCTCCGTAGTTTCGAGCGATGCGACGCGCTCCGAAGCCCTTGCGGTCTATGAAATTGTGCCTTGATTTCGATCTCTTAGCCACCAAACCCCATTAAGAGCTGTGAGAGCGCAATTCCGAGGTAATTTCCGATCGCATACCCAATGATCCCCGTCGTTATGCCAGGCAATTAAGTGGATATTTCACTTTACAGGAGACCAAACTCGTAAGCTGGCCTCCTTTATGCTTTATCCTTCCCCAGAGCTGAAGTACAATAGAAAAATGATGAATCGAGAGGCCTAGAAAGACCCCTCAAAGCGCAATATGCAATAAGAGAATGTAAGGATAAGTTGCCATGAAAGCAATATCAAAATGAGGTATTTCGATGCTTGATGTATTCCAGTTTCGCAATGAAATCATCGATGAATATGAAAAGTTTTCCCGATCATTCACCAAAATTGCCGCAGATGATGCAAGGAAATTTGTAGAATCAGAATATCGTAAAAACCGATATTGGCCAGAGCCTCTCATTCAGCTCAATCCTAATTATCGACTGAGCGATACAGTTCAAACTCTCGCGGAGAATGGGATTCTTCATCCCGAATGCGGCCGAATCTTTCTTCTAGGGAAAAGCGAAAACAGACCACGGCCTTTAACCCTTTTTGTCCATCAGCGCGAGGCAATTGCATTTGCCCAGCAAAATCAGCCCTATGTAGTAACCACTGGTACAGGCTCTGGCAAGAGTCTCGCTTTTTTCATACCTATAATCGACAGAATCTTAAAAGAAAAAGAACAGGATCCAAGCCCCCGCACCAGAGCGATCATCATATATCCCATGAATGCGCTTGCAAATAGCCAAATGGAAGAAGCCGATAAGTTCCTCAAAGACTATGACGAGAAAGCGCGCCCTGTTCGCATCAAGCGGTATACTGGACAGGAGAGCACCCAAGAACGCAGAGAAATTGCAGAAATTCCTCCTGATATTCTGCTCACTAATTTCATGATGCTCGAGCTCATCATGACGCGCTATGAGCAAGTCGATCGCAAGGTCATGGAACATTGCAGAGGACTTGAATATCTTGTACTAGACGAGCTCCACACTTATAGGGGAAGACAGGGTTCTGATGTTGCGATGCTTGTGCGAAGACTTAGAAGAAGACTGGAAGCTGATTCGCTTATCTGCATTGGAACCTCTGCAACAATGTCCAATTCTGGCACCGAAGCAGATCAAAAGAAAACCGTGGCCGACTTCGCATCGAGCCTATTTGGTGTTCCTGTTTCAGAAGAGAATATTATTCGAGAAACACTCGCACGAGTGACGGATCCCAAAAAGGAAAAAAGCCAGGTTCTTCCTCATCTAAAACATCGAATCGAGAAAGGGCATAATTCTTGGGCATCTATGAATGAACTAGCTTCTGATCCGCTTGCAATCTGGGTCGAGCTAACACTTGGTATCGAGCAAGCACCAACAATGGCTCCGCGACGGGCTCTGCCACGTACTCTCTCCGAGGCATCCGAGATGCTTGCGCAGGATGCTGGTGTCACATTAAACGAAGCAAAAAACGCTCTTATGAACTATCTCCTCGCTGCACAAAATTTTACCGAGGAAAATGGAATACGTCCCTTTGCTTTCAAACTACATCAATTCATTTCGGGGCCTGGCAAGGTGCTGTGTACGCTAGAGCCTCAGGGAAAGCGTTATCTCACACTCTCTCCGCAGAGATTTGCACCTGGACGCAAGGACTCTTTTCTCTATGCTATGCATTTTTGCCGAGAATGCGGCCAAGAATATCTACCAGTCGCATTAAGAAATGGCCGATGGGAACCGCGCGATATCTCCGACACAGATGCTAGTCCTGATATCGAAGCTATCGGATTCCTTACTCCTATATCCGAAGCATTCGAATATAATAGGCAAATAGAAGACCTTCCAGAATTTTGGATCGATATGGATAGTGCCGAACCCAAGGTGAAGCGGGCCTATATCAATTCAATTCCAAGGCTCCTTGCCATTGATTCGGCAGGCCATGAAATTCCTTTACAGCAAGCAGAAAAAGGCTTCAAGTACTGGTTTATTCCTGGTCGAATGAGCTTTTGTCTACGATGTGGCTTTGTCTATGAGGCACGCGGAAATGATATCAACCGCCTCTCCAGCCTCTCAGGCGAAGGTCGCTCTTCTGCGACTACTGTGCTCACATTTTCAATGCTGAAATATCTTTTCAAACAGGAATTGCAATTAAAGGAAGACGAGCCAGATCCTCGCAAGCTTCTAGGCTTCACCGATAACCGCCAGGATGCTGCCCTACAGTCTGGCCATTTCAATGATTTTGTATTTCTTGTAACGCTTCGCGGCGCTTTCATAGGTGCCCTGGAACGAAATGGAGGCATACTGACAGAAGAAAATGCTGCCGAAGAAGTATTCAAAGCTCTGGGATTCGATCGTAACGATCCTGGCATCAAGGAAGAGTATCTAATTTCGCAAAAACTTGCTGGGTCTAATATCCAAGAAGCTCAGAGAACATTGAAATTTGTGCTTGGTTATAGAATTCTAAGGGATTTCCGAAGAGGATGGCGCTTCAACAATCCTTCTCTCGATCAGTTGGGTTTGGTACATATACGCTACTCAGGATTGGAAGAAGCTCTCGCTGACAATTCTCATTTTGAAAATGCTCGCACTCTTATTCGAGAAGCATCTCCTCAGCTTAAAAAATCTATCTATGAGCTGATATTTGAAGAGATGAGGAAAAACCTTTGCATCAGCTCGAGATATCTAGATGCTCGAGAACAAGAGCAAGCCAAGACAACGGCTTATAATAAACTAAAGGAAAGATGGTCATTCCAGACAGACGAACATCTTTCCACCACCCACTATCTTGTTACCCAAAGCATTGCGCCAAATCGGCAAAGAGAAAGGGAGCTCATTATATCTGGAGGACCGCGTTCTAGACTTGTGCGGCTTATCAAGCGAGCTTCGTTCTGGAAAGGGACTCCTTGGGAATATCAAATCACACGTATGTCTGACGTAGAAATTTCTCGCATCATCCAAGAAGCCCTTTTTTGCATTAAGGACAGTGGTTATGTAAAACAAGTCCGTTTCGAGCACGATCTATCTGGTTGGTGCCTCGATGGCTCCGTTCTTGAATGGCACCTCGTTGAAAATGAAACCAATATAGAGGGTAGAAGATCGCTTCAAAACACTTTTTATCGAGCTCTCTATCCGGAAATCGGCAAAGCTCTAGGTGTCCCAGGCCATGCCTTATTCGATTTCGAATCGCATGAACATACTGCTCAAATCGATGCAAAAATGAGGCTCGATCTCGAAGCGCGATTTAGATATACACAGCGCGATAAAAGAGATTGGCGAGAAGCTCATTATTATGAAGGCGAATTAAAGCGATTACCAGTCCTCTTTTGCTCTCCCACCATGGAACTCGGAGTGGATATATCCTCTCTGAATACAGTCTACATGAGAAATGTGCCCCCAACTCCTGCAAACTATGCCCAAAGAAGCGGTCGAGCGGGGAGGTCTGGTCAAGCAGCCTTGGTCATTACCTATTGTGCTTCGCTAAGCCCCCATGACCAATGGTACTTCGACCATGCTTCCGAGATGGTTCATGGAATTGTCAAAGCGCCAAGTCTCGATCTCAATAATCAGGACCTAATAGAGAGCCATCTTCATGCCGAATGGCTTGCAGCTGCGCAGGTCGAGCTCGATCCTTCTATAGCCCATATACTCGACCTTGACGATCCCGATTTACCTATCCTAACGGATATAAAGGAAAGACTGTCCGATTTTGAGTTTTCTGCTCGTTCTCGAAGAATTATAGCTCATCTTATAGAAGATCTGAGAAAAACATCGGAGTTCGAGCTAGGTTGGCTAAATAGCGACTATGCTGACTTGATAGTAAAAACAGCAGCCTTGTCATTCGATCGCGCCTTTATCCGGTGGCGAAATCTCTATCTGGGAACAAAAAGGCAGATGGAACTTTCCGACATAGTGGTAAGAAATCATGCAGCTTCTAAGCGCGATAGAGACAATGCACTTCGACGCTATGCCGATGCCAAGCGCCAGATGGACACCTTGCTTTCTGCGCAATCGACTCCCAATACGGATTTCTATGTATATCGCTATCTGGCAAGTCAGGGTTTTTTGCCTGGATACAATTTTCCACGCCTTCCTCTCATGGCATGGATACCGGAAAGAGGCCGCGAAAACACCGAAGAAGATGGCGGTACAATGCTTTCAAGATCGAGGTTCTTGGCAATCTCTGAATTTGGCCCAAGGAGCCTTATATATCATAATGGGAAAACTTATCGTGTCGTAAAAGCCAAGCTCGATGCCGGAACACAAATCCAAGTCAATTCAGGGACTCAGCTTGGAACTACGAGCGCACTTATCTGCCCTTCCTGTGGCCATGGGCATCTCTCCCAGCCGCGGGAAGATGTCATTGTATCGAGATGCGAATATTGCGGCGAACTGCTTGCTCCCTCATCGCGCATCGATCAATTGTATAGAATCGAAACCGTAGAAACCACGCCAGTCGAGCGCATCACAGTAAACGACGAAGAGCGTCAGCGCCAAGGCTACGATCTTCAAACCATGTTCAGAATCAATACCGACGACAAAGGTCGATCGTCAGTAAAAAGAGCTATTGTTCAAGCAAAAGATAAGCCCATCGCGGGAATAGCTTATGCTCCTGCGGCGACTATATGGCGGATAAACAAGGGCTGGAAGCGCAGAAGAGAGCGCGCTGTTTTTGGTTTTTTGATTGATCCTATGACTGGCTTATGGAGCAAAGATGAAATTGTGGAAGATGGAAAGCCGGATGGGCTTATTCCTTTCCCCACCAATCAGACGCATCCACAGCGAATAGTTCCATTTGTCGAGGACACGCGAAACATGCTGCTCTTAACTCCACTTGAGAGCGTTTCTCAAGTGACCATGGCCACGCTGCAAGCTGCTCTGGCGCGGGGCATCGAAGAAGTGTATCAAATCGAAGAATCAGAATTGGCCGCTGAGCCTATGCCTTCAGCCCTAAATCGTCGCAGATTGCTCTTCTACGAGGCATCTGAAGGTGGTGCAGGCGTTCTAGTTCGCCTTGTATCTCAGCCAGGCGAACTAGCTCGAGCAGCTCGTGAAGCTTTACGGATTATGCACTATAAAGTGCCCGATGGAGCTATTTCGTCAGAACAACTTACCGATCATCCTAAAAGCCTTGGCTCCGAGAGCTGCGTGGCTGCATGCTATCACTGTGTGCTCTCCTACTATAATCAACCTGAACATGCACTTATAGATAGAAGAGACAAGGATGCGCTTTCGATCCTCTGTGCACTTGCCAGTAGTGAGACTGTTTTCTTGAATAAAGATGGTTCATCTCCCAATGCAGCGTATAGTACAATCTATGGCACTACTTACGCTGAGAGTTCTTCTTCAAGCGACGATCTTGCTGGTCATTTTGCTTACTGGCTTACACTTCATGCATTTCAAGCGCCAGATGTGATAGCTTATCCTATTTTAGATAATCAAGAGCTTGTCGATGCTCTCTATCGAGAAGAAAGGATAGCGGTTTTCTTTGCTTCCCCACCCATTAAGCTAAGAAACTTATTATTAGATTTAGGATATCATGTACTTGAGGTGGGCAAAAATGAAGAGGAATGGCAGGATTTCTTCCGAGAAAAGCCCTTTGTTATTCCACAGATTGGGAAAATAAGCGATGAAAGGGCCAAGAATGGGGCAAGAGGGGCTTTGCAATGAACATAATGAACGAAATGCGATATGCGCCCGGTTCTCTTGTGCGTGTAAGAGGCCGAGAATGGGTAGTCCAACCAGAGTCGAACAACGATATTCTTGCATTGCGCCCATTGGGTGGATCCGATGATGATATACAGGTCATTATTCCTAGTCTCGAGTTCCCTCCTGTAGAGCCAGCAATTTTTGAATTGCCAGATCCTGAAAAACCAGGAGCTCATGATTCCGCCTTGCTTCTGCGTGATGCATTGAGATTGAAACTCCGCGCCACAGCTGGACCCTTTCGTTCTTTTGGAAATATATCAGTTGAGCCAAGAGCATATCAGCTCGTGCCTCTTTTGATGGCGCTTAAATTACAGCCCGTAAGACTTCTCATTGCCGACGATGTGGGAATCGGCAAAACCATCGAGGCTGGTCTCATAATTCGTGAACTC
>JAAYWE010000078.1 GCA_012516755.1 Treponema sp. | reverse complement strand
TCCTGTGGGCCCCACTAAGGCTACCGTCAGCCCTGCAGAAATATCTACATCGAAATTTTTGATTACAGGTTTGCCGGGCAAATAGCCGAATACCACATTCTTAAAGCTAACATTGCCCTGAAATTGTCCGAGACTAAAGACCATTGGAGCCGTGGAAGAACCGATTATAGAATCTTCGCTGACTCTTATTGCAGTCTCGGGATTTGTTTTGGCTTCTTCCAGTCTTGGTTCCTCTGCTATCTCTGGATCCATATCGATTATCTCGAAGACTCGCTCCGCTCCAGCTAGAGCGGCTTGTATCGAGTTGTATAGATTTGATATTTGCCTTAGAGGCTGAGTAAAATTCTGTGCATAGTTTATGAATGTAGCAATCATGCCAATGCTCACAAGATCCTTGAGCGCCAACCAGCCACCAAGGCTAGCAAGCAATATAACAAAGAAACTACCTATCACACCTGTAAGAGGCATTAGAAGCAATGCATATGAATTTGCATATATAGCTGCTTTATATACAGCTTCATTTTTTCTTTTGAAGGTTTCGATTGCGGAGTCATTTCGGCGGAAGGCTTTGATGACCTTAAAGCCGGAAATGGTTTCCTCGGCTATAGCGTTGAGATCACCAAGCTCTTTCTGCAATTCCCTGAATCCCTTACGAGTATATTTTGCCACAAAATTGCTGAAAAAATACATTATCGGGATGACGATGAGGCTTGTAAGCGCTAGCCAATGGTTGAGAACGAACATACTCACCAGAATGCCGGACATCGTAATAACACCCGCGACGAGTGAAATGATATTTTGTGATACAGCCTGATTGATGGCATCGATGTCATTCGTTAGCCTGCTCATGAGCCCGCCAGCGGGGTTCGTATCGAAAAAGCGCATTGGGAGCCACTGGATATGCACAAACAAATCGCGGCGTAGGTTTTTAAGGGCATTTTGGGATATGATCGCCATTTTTCGATTTGCGATCAAATTAAAGCTATTGCTCAGAAAATAAGCGATGAGCATAAGAACAGCATTTCGAGCTAATCCATTTATGTCTTTGCCGCCGATGCTCTTGTCTATTGCGCTGCCGAGCAAATAAGGACCGACTAATCCAAGGAGAGATTGCAGAAGCACAAAGAACACAATCAAAAGCAGAGGTTGCCTGAATGGCATTAGATATCGGAAGAGCCTTTTCATCGCTTTGCGAGGATCCGAGGCTCTCTCATATCTTGTAGGCCTTCCTCCTCGCCTTTGAAAGCTGGTGCGCACATCCTGAATCGAGGGACTTGTCTCATAAGCCATGACGTACCCCCGCACCCAACTGGGAATCGTATATTTCTTTGTAGATTGGGCTTTTCTTTAGAAGCTCTCTATGAGTGCCTTCTGCAACGATTCGTCCTTCATCGAGCACGATTATCTTGTCTGCGTTAAGCACTGTACTGATGCGTTGAGCCACCATGATGAGGGTTATTCCCATAGTGGCCTTCGCTATGGCAGCGTGAATTTTGGTCTCTGTTTCCACATCTATAGCGCTTGTTGCGTCATCCAAAATGAGAATCGAAGGCTTGGTAATAAGGGCACGAGCTATGGCAATACGCTGTTTTTGTCCGCCAGAGAGATTAGCCCCACGTTCTTCGATGTGCGTCTCGTAATGCTCTGGCATATCCATGATAAAGTCGTTGGCATGAGCCGCAACTGCGGCGGCAAGGACCTCTTCATCGCTTGCATCGGGCTTTCCATATCGAATGTTATCGCGCACTGTGCCCGAAAAGAGCACAGTTTCCTGAGGAACTATGGCTATGTGTTCGAGAATCGATGAAATCCTTAGGAGTCTAACGTCATTGGAATCGATATTGACCTTTCCTGAGCGAGCATCATAGAAACGCGGAATCAGGTTGACAAGGCTGGATTTTCCCGAACCTGTCGCACCCAGTACGGCGGTAACCTTTCTTGCTTCGGCTCTTGTACATATATCCTCCAGCACCTTAAGGGCTGTATCTCCATTGTAATGGAAATATACATGATCGAATTCAACCTCTCCGTGAATGCTTGATGGAAGCGGAGAGGCATTTGGCAGCTCCACAACCTCTGGCTCGGCATCTAGCACCTCAGCAATACGCTTTGATGACGCCAGACCATTTGCCCAGTTATTAGAAAGCTGAGTCATGGAAATAAGAGGGTGGAGGGTGGCCATGAGGTAGTTTGTAAAGGCAACTATTTGCCCCAACGTAAGATCACCCTGAATCGACTGCAAACCCCCAAGCCACACGACGACTATGATACCGATATTTATCAACATGGTCAGAATAGGGCTCATCGATGCCATAATCCGCATAACCTTGACATTTTCTTGAGCCAGGTTGTCGTTAGCTGTCTCGAAACGTTCTGTCTCATATTTTCCGCGTACAAAGGCCTTTATAAGTCGAGCGCCAGCTATGTTTTCTTGCAGCACGGTATTGAGGCGATCGAGTCGTTGCTGGACAGTCCTAAAGAAGGGCTCCATCTTTGTGCTGAAAAAGAAGATCACCACTGCTCCAACTATGAAAATTGGCATCATCGTAAGAGCCAATGTCTTGCTGGTCACGAACATGAGAGC
>JAAYWE010000008.1 GCA_012516755.1 Treponema sp. | reverse complement strand
GCTGCCAAGAATCTAGCAGAGAGCTTACAAGAACAGATTGGAGGTATCGAGACAGCGATTGACAACTTCCCCAATACAAAATCACTAGATGAAGAGATCGATGTAACTGGCGAAGATATAGGTACTTATCTCACCTTTACTAAAGGAGAAGCGACCTTAGGGGCGAGCGCAGAAACGACTGACGATGCTGCGATTGCTGAGAATTTGAGCAATCTGAAAAAGATTTTTGGAGAAGCATCGTTAGATATTGAAGTCAATCCGACTAATGAACTATATTCTGCAAGCTCTGCTATAAAGGATTTAAAATTCAGGATGAAAGCTGCCGGCAACGTGAAAGCCGTCGCGAATGAAGATCCTGATAAAGCGCCAACAATAACCTTAAATTATAGAGAAAGCCTTAGTATTGGGCTATCATTCTGCAATTCTGGTAAAGGCGGTAAATTCGTCATAAAGGAAGATGCTGATTACTCTAGGACATTCACTGGCGAAGAATTTGATGAGGCAATGAATCCAGAAGACGCAGAAGACTCCGATGAATTGATACCAGGTCTATTGGAGCCCAATATCACCATCAGTCTCAAGGTCTATGATGACAACAATCAAGTCAAATTTTCCAAAACTTATAATAGCATTGAAGAATTCACAACCGCCTTTGCTCCTCAAGAGCCAACAGAGTAAAAAGTTTTGCTAATAGATAATCGCCCCTTGCGGTCAGCCATCCGCGGGGGCGGTTTATTTTAGAAATGTTTATATAGTTGAACAGTCGCAACGCATATCATAGCTGCATAAAACACCGAGCAGAAAATCAGTCATTCTCACTCATACATAAAGGCTCGCCACTGCGAAGGAGCAATCCCTGTTTTCTTCTTGAAGAGTCTCGAAAAATGATACTGGTCTTCGAAGCCTAGACGATAGGCAACTTCTTTGACCGAAAGATCGCCTTGTTCGAGAAGGCTCTTGGCGGCGTGTATCTTTATATGGATATAATATTGATATGGCGTCATAGAGGTATAAGTCTTGAAGATATCATTGAAACGGGAGACACTCGTGCCAAGCTGACTTGCGATGCTTGGAATGTCTATATCTCCATATATTTTTTCCGCCATTATGCATTTTGCGGATTCGACTATCTTAGTCGTATGGCTAGACTGAGCCTGTCTTCGCGAGCAAGCTTTTATCTCCGAAATGAGCGATAGAATCTTGGCCGTGGCAACTATTTGGTAGAGTGGCTTCTGGTTGCGCACCTCGTCGATTATTTCGTTATAAAGATTGAGGATATTGTTCTGTAAGCCCACTTCGAAAAAGGCTTGCCCAGGATTCAAAAAGCCTCGCGCACCAAGCATTTCAAAATGCTCTCCTTTGAAGCCCACCCAATACTCCATCCATCCAATCTCATAGACTGGCTTGTAGAAATGCCTTATGCCCGGAAAGACCATAATGATAGAGCCTGGTTTAACTTCATAATGCTTGCCCATGGTCTCGAAGACACCCTCGCCCTTTGTTACATAGACGATCTGGTATTCGTTGAGTGTTCTACCCACCGCAACCTTCTGGAACATACGAGGGTGTCCGTCCTTGTTAGGAGGATAGATGGTATATGGCAGCACTTCGGCATAGCCTGCGTCGGTGCAGACCATCTCCCACTGTTCGTCTTCCTCTGAGTAGGTAAGGTAGCGAAAATAAGTATGCTCTCCGGTCTTCTCCATTGGTTTTTCTCTCTTAATATCGCCCTTATAGTGGGATTTCTTACAACGG
>JAAYWE010000077.1 GCA_012516755.1 Treponema sp. | reverse complement strand
TTTCAGCGCAAATGAATACCTTACGCGAACTAATCTTCTTAAGGCTTACTTGAAAGGTAGGGCTGGCACCCCCATCTATTATTCAAGGCGTGTCGCTGTCTTGGGTGGAGGCAATGTGGCCATGGACTCAGCCCGAATGGCACTCAGGCTAGGAGCGGAGGAAGTACGGGTTCTATATCGACGCACTCGGTCTGAGATGCCTGCACGTGCCGAGGAAGTAGAACATGCTGTGGAAGAGGGAATAATCTTTGATTTTCTAAAGAGCCCAACGCGCGTTATTGGAGACGACAAGGGAAAGGTCGCCGCCCTAGAAGTGCTCTCTTATGAGCTAGGAGAGCCCGATGAATCGGGCAGAAGAAAACCGGTACCCATCCATGGAAGCGAAGAGATAATCCCTTTTGATACGGTGATCGTAGCCATTGGCAACGAATCCAATCCTTTGATCTCGAAAACAACTCCCGAACTCCAGGTAGATCGTCATGGCCATATCATAGTCGATGAACGACAGAAAACCAGCATCGAGCGCGTCTATGCAGGCGGAGATATCGTTCTGGGTTCCGCTACCGTAATACTAGCTATGGGCGAGGGCAGGCGTGCTGCCCAATCTATAAACGAAATTCTTCAATAAAGGAGAGGAGGCGAGTGGAGTGTCACAGGGCAAAAGGCATCCTTTTCTGGCAAGGTATTATTTGATTCTTCTTGTTTGTGGATGGATAGCCATTGCAATTCTGCCTCTGGGGGCACAGGATAGCTACAATGCGGCTTTATCTCTTTTTTGGGATGGCCGCCGCCTTGAAATGGCAGAGACTCGCCAAGCTGAAAGCCAACTCGCCTTTCAGCGTTCTCTTGCAATGACAGATCGCTTGTTGGCTGCAGACCCCTCCAATCCTGACTTACAGACACTCAAAACTTGGAATCTTTTTCGTCTGCATCGATATGTAGATACGGTTGTCTATGCCCAATCTGTGTTGAATACAAGACAAGATCATCGTATTCTTGAGACAATGGCCGAAGCGCTCTTCTTCCTCAATAAGAATGAGGAAGCTCTTTCGGCCTTCAGCCGCTATTTTGCAATTGCCCCCGAAAGCGACGACCGACGCTCCAGTGCTTATTATTATGTGGGGGAAATTTATTTTAAGATAAAGAAATATGAGCATGCGGACATAGCATTTTCGACGGCTGTAGCGCTTGAGAAGAATATGTATTACTGGTGGTACCGCCTCGGACTTGTCAAAGAGGTTCTAGGCCAGTACCGACGAGCCTACGAGGCTTTCAATGCCTCTCTTGCCCTAAAATCGAATTTCAAGCCTGCGCTAGAGGCTCGAGAAAGGGTAAAGGCAAAATCTTCGCTTTGAGCACAATTTTTGGAATAGCCATGTAAGTGGATTATTTATAATATCTCTTTATAAATTATTAAATTCAAGGACTTACCATGTATAAAGCTGTTGTTTTCGACTTCGGCAATGTGCTATGTGCTGTTGAACGAGAGAATTTTATTCAAAAAGCTACCATTCATGCAAAAGCACAGAATGCTCAGGATCTTCTACGCACCCTCTGGGGTACTCCAATCGAAATTGAGTTCGAGACAGGCAAAATCGACTCGCGCGAATACTTTAGACGCGTGCAGAGCCTTGTAGAGCTCGAACCCAGCTATAGCTACGAAGAATTTGTAAGAGACTATCAATCCATAATCGTGCCCAATCCAGATGGTGAACGTGCTCTTGAGACCGCGGCAAGCCTGGGTGCCAGAACCTTCGTCTTATCCAATACCTCTTTTCTTCATGCCTCGGTGATCTTCGACAATGAAGTGCTGGGCACCTATCCTGAACTCTATATTCTTTCCTACAAAATAGGAGCCATGAAGCCCGATCCTCGTATTTGGATGAAGCTTTTGGAATATATACGCCTAGATCCAAAAGATTGTCTATATATCGACGATATCGCGGATTACTGTAAGGCTGCTCAGGATCTCGGAATGGATGCTTTTTGTTACGATTTTCGTATACATAATCTCTCACTAGAATTGCAAAATATGTTACAATAGATAAAGCGAACAAAATGCACATTGCGGCGCGAAAGGTGTCTAGAATGGCAGCCGCAGGTACAAGAGGAGGTTCTATGAAACGATTTGTGGTCACGATTCTTTGTCTGCTTCTTGCGGTATCCGCATGGGCAGCGGGTGGCAAAGTTGTGGTCTACACGGCGCACGAGGAGAGCATTATCAATGCCATAGTGCCCATGTTCGAAAAGGAAACCGGTATTACTGTCGAATATGTCAAGATGGCTTCAGGCGATGTGATCAATCGAGCCAAGGCCGAGGCATCAAGGCCACAGGCGGATGTCATCTGGAGTATAGGTGGCGAGCAGCTCGAAGCAGAGAACTCTATTCTTGCCCCATATACACCGAAGGATTGGGATAAGATCAACCCCGTATACAAAGTTGGCACGAACTGGCTCCCATACACGGGCATCATGAATGTATTCGTAGTCAACACCAAGATGCTCACGCCAGACAAATATCCCAAGACCTGGATCGATCTCACCGATGCAAGATTCAAGAAAAACATCTGTTCGGCCAGGGCCGATAAATCCGGTTCATCCTACATGCAGCTCTGCAATGTAATTGCCATCTATGGAGACAAAGGATGGGACATCTATGAAGGCATCATGAAGAATACGATCATTTCAGCATCGTCGGGCGCCGTGCCTAAGTTTGTCAACGATGGCGAACAAGCGGTCGGCATAACACTCGAAGACAATGCGTTTAGATACTTTGCCGGTGGTGGCCCTGTAGCTATTGTCTATCCTACAGATGGCACTGTTGCGGCCCCAGATGGCATTGCCCTGCTCAAGGGAGCTCCAAACCTCGAGAATGCCAA
>JAAYWE010000076.1 GCA_012516755.1 Treponema sp. | reverse complement strand
GATAGAATTCTTTTGCCTGGAGACCCTCTCAGGGCTAAATTTGTTGCTGAGAATTATCTCGAAAATGCTTTCTGCTTCAATGAAGTACGCAACATGCTTGGCTATACGGGTACCTATAGAGGAAAGCTTGTTTCGGTAATGGGCACAGGAATGGGAATCCCCAGTCTTTCCATATATGTCAATGAGTTGATCCGTGAATATGATGTAAAGAAGCTTATTCGCATCGGAACCTGTGGAAGCATGCTCGAATACTTAAAGGTTCGCGATATTGTTCTAGCCATGAGCGCCTGTACCGATTCAGCAGCTAACCATCTACGATTCAAAGGTATGGATTATGCTCCCACAGCTTCATTCAACCTGCTAAAGGCTGCTTGGGATGCCGCAACAGCTCGCAAACTGCGAGTCTTTGCAGGTTCAGTGTTGAGTTCCGATATGTTCTATACCGAGGATCCCGAGCAATGGAAACTCTGGTCAAGATTTGGCGTTCTCGCCGTAGAAATGGAAACCGCAGAGCTCTATACACTGGCTGCTAAGTTTGGTTGCGAAGCACTCTCGATTCTTACAGTCTCGGACGATCTTGTAACGGGGGAGATCACCAGTTCGGAAGAACGCCAGAGCTCTTTCCATTCCATGGTAGAATTGGCGCTCGACGCAATATTTGCTTGATTTTCAGACACTTTTAAAGGCTTCTATATCGCGTTCGATTTTTTTGGTTTGAGTATAGAGGCTATCCTTGAGACGCTTCAATTCCGCGTTGACTTCCTGAGCTAGGCGAGCTTCCTCTGCCTTGCGCTGATCCAGAGCGTCCTGAGAGACCTTGCGGATCTTGGCATCCATCGAAGTGAGCCATTCATCTATTTGCTCATCCAAGGCTGACCTTCGAGATTCGAGTTCTTGGGTTACCTGCTTTTCTAATTCATCGAGAGCCATGGCAATATTGCCCTGGGCTGCGCTTTTGAGTTCTTCGCTTTGAGCCTTTGCTTCCTCTAGGGATTCGCGTAGAGCCGATATCTCGCCAAGGAATTCTTTTTCGAAGGATGCGCGATGAATCTCGAAAGCCTGACCGAATTGCTCAAATTGTTCTTCGAGCGAATTTCGTTCGGCTTTGAATTCTTTGGAAAGCGCAATGGTGATTTCCGTTGATTCTTTTTGAATGCGCGCCATATCGTTGGTCATTGCGTTCAAGGCAGCTCTAGCCTCAGATAGTCTACGATCGGACTCGGCAAGCTGGGATGCGGTCTCTGTGCTGAGGGCGGCTACTTTGGCTTCTATGGCATTTGCTAATTCACCAATGCTTTGGCTAAGCCCTTCGATACGAGCATCGGTCTGGCGTGAGATTTCGTCGAAATTGTTGGCAATGTGGGCACGAAGGGTGGCAAAGGCAGAATCCTCAATGCTGTGCGCACGAGATGCAGCTGCGGAAAGGGCGGCTGTAGCAATCTCATCGATCTTTTCTTTAAGCATAGTAGCTTCCACTATTGCTGACTCTGCATCGCTTCTAGATTTTTCAAACAGGTTGACGATTCCTGTTAGCTGCTCATGGAGTTGATCAAGAATATCGTCGCGGAATCCATCCAATATTTGCTGAGCATCATGAACAAACTGTTCCTTCAGTTTGGGCATTTCTTTTTCGATAATTTCAATTTCTTTATCTGCATCTTCAAGGCGGCGCGAAATTGCTTGTATAAAGTCATTCTTTTCGGCAAGGTGCGCGATATTCTGATCGACACGCTTTGTCATTTCCATAAGCTGGGATAAAACATTGTCATATTTCTTAACGCGCTCCGCCATCTCGGTTAACGTATCCGATTTCTCATCTAGAGTCGCTTGAGCCTCCTGGATTTTTTCCAGCACGACTTTGGCTGCCTTCTGTTGCACATCGAGATCTATTCCATAGTGCTTTACTTCTTCGGCTTTTGATTCGACATAGGAACCAAGCTCATCCTTGAGCTTGTCTCCGAGGCGTTTCAATTTTTCGAGAGAACGATTATCCGCGGTCAACAGGTGATAGGCTACAAACATCGCAATGACAACGGCCAGTGTTATCAGATTACCAAGTGAAAACAGCATCTAAGAACTCCTCTATCCAAGTATAGCCTTCAAAATAGATTTGCAAAAGAGCTGCCATATATAAACGGAGAGCTTGACAAAATATTTCCTTCAGTTACAATGCACTCCGCATATAGAAGGGAGGTGAGATTTATTTCTCAAATCATTGTCGAAGATAATGAGCCACTCGAAAAGGCGTTAAAGCGCTTTAAGAGAATGGTTGAAAAAGAAGGTATCATACGTGAATGGAAGCGGCGCGAATATTACGAAAAGCCATCGGCGATTCGCAATAGAGAAAAAAAAGCGCTAGAACGGAAGCTCCAGAAAAAAACTCGTAGATCACAAGAAGGCAGATATTGATCTTCGAGAGGAAGTATGATGCTCGCAGAAAAGCCGCTTTGTTCAAGCGGCTTTTTCTTTTCAAAAATTAGCCATTATAGATCTGTTTGATATTGATGAAGGAAAAGATAGATTATGAGAAAAGATACGCCAACCCGATACTTATCTAAAAGTCTAATAATTATTCCATTTATGGCAGCTCTCATTCTTTTTACAGCGTGTGACTCCGGCCAAGGCATAGATAAGCCAAACCCTAAACTCAAGACGGTCGATCTCGTAATTGGAACAACAAAAATCAAGGCTGAAGTTGCATTTACGGAAGGCGAAAGAAACCGCGGCCTTATGTATCGCAGCTCATTGAAAGACGGCGAAGGTATGCTCTTCGTTTTCGAGAGCGATCAGAAGCTCTCTTTCTGGATGAAGAACACCAAGTTGTCACTTTCGCTGGCCTATATTCTCTCTGATGGAACTATTGTCCAGATTATCGATCTTGTGCCTTATTCTGAGGAATCTCGTCCCTCGATTAGAAGCGTACGCTACGCCCTAGAAGTACCTAAAGGCTGGTTCGAACGCGCTGGTATCAAAGTCGGAGATAAGGTGCAGATTCCATCGTTAGAATAAAAACAAATACATGGAACATTGCCAAGAAGTCATCTTTTACGTTAATCTATATATCTGAAACACAAATATGCTTAATATAGGAAATTGATATGCTCAATATATTGACCTATGGTGAATCGATTCTCACCGAGAAAGCAAATGAGATTACCGAATTCGACCAAAGCTTACAACGGCTCATCGAGGAAATGCATGAAGCCATGCAGCGCGATCATGGAATTGGGCTCGCTGCTCCTCAGGTGGGGACTTCCAAGCGGCTCTTTATCGTAGGCATCGATGACGAACCTCTTCGCGTTTTCATCAATCCCCACATTGTCGCTAGCAGTCAGGAGACCACAGAATTAGAAGAAGGCTGTCTTTCGTTTCCAGGGCTATATTTTACCGTAGTTCGTCCTCTTGCCGTAGATATAGAAGCCGTTGACATGCATGGAAAACCTTTCAGAATCAGCGCAGATGGGTTGCTGGCTAGAGTTATCCAGCATGAATATGACCATCTAGATGGCATTTTATTTGTAGACCGTGTCTCACCTTCGAAAAGAAAACGGGCCCTTACACACTATGGCCGTATGCTGAAAATGTAAAAAACGGCTAGGAGTCGCTGGTGCGCATTTTGTTTGCAGGAAATCCAGATATCGCGGTTCCCACCCTAGAGAGTTTGCACAATTCTTCGCATGAGGTTGTCGGAGTATTGACGAATCCAGTAACCAAAGCCGGCCGAGGCCTTAAGATGAACAGTACTCCCATAGCACAGGCAGCATTACGCCTATGGGGAGAGAGCGTGCCAATTCTTGCTTTCGAGACACTCAAGTCTGAAGCACGAGCCGCAGTTTCAGCCGTTTTGCCTGATATACTTGTCTCCTTTGCGTATGGACGAATTTTTGGACCTAGATTTATGGAGCTTTTCCCAAAAGGCGGCATAAATGTACATCCAAGCCTTTTGCCAAGATGGCGGGGCAGCTCACCCATACCCCATGCCATAATGTTCATGGATAAGGAGACAGGAATATCGATACAAACAATAGCTCCCGAAATGGACACTGGAGAGCTCTTGCATGTTCATCGCATTCCTCTTAAAGGCCGAGAGACAAGCGCTTCGCTTTCCGAATTCTGTGCGCAGCTTGCAGGCCCAATGGTCGTCGAAGTTTTGGATGAGATAGAAAGAGGAATTGCAAAGCCTAGGCCTCAGATAGGAGAACCTACCTATTGCAGGAAAATAACTAAAGAAGATGGCCATATCGATTGGCATAGGTCATCACGCGAAATCGATGCCCGCATACGTGCCTTCGATCCTTGGCCAGGCTCATTCACTTTTCTTAGAAATTTGCGCCTTTCCATTCTTGAAGTAGAGCCTTTCGATGATTTTGATTCAATGAGCAATGCTGGATATATGACAAATCACTCTCCTGGGACTATAATTGCAGCAGTTGTGCAGAAGGGAATTATCGTAAAGGCCGGAGATGGCTACATTGCAATAAAAAGGCTACAGGTAGCGACTCGCAAGGCTGTCGGGTTTCAGGATTTTTCCAACGGAGCGAGAGACATTATTGGCGCGGTTCTCCGATAAGAGAGCTACACGTAAAGAGATCCGTTTCAGTCATAACTATTTTAGTTGCCGATAGTTGCAGGTAAAGGAATTTTAAAGCATGGTCAAGAAAGACAAGAAAGATATCAAAGATTTTACGAAGATACTAAAGGAAACTGCGTCTAAAGCTCCTCAGAAGGTATCCAAAGTAGCAAAGACGGTCGCAGATAGCGCAGGCGAGCAGCATGAACATATCTCCAAGTGGACCAAAGAGCAGAAACGGACCTTTATTTGGTTCGCCCTAGTCATGTTTCTAGTCATGGTGATTGTGGCAGTATTGGTGTTTTTCCTTGCGCTTAGAGGAGAAGAAAGAACGATGGTTCCAGATGTAAGACATATGGACCTTGCTGACGCTCTAGTCAAACTTCAACAGCGTGAGCTATACCCGCGCCTGACGCTGCGTTTCACCGATAATCCCCTCGACCGCAATCTCGTGCTTGAGCAGTCACCTCCACCAGGAAGCATTGTAAAAGCCGGACGACGCATCAATCTCGTCGTGAGCCGCGGTGCTGTGCTAGACAGAGTGGAGGATTATTCCGGTCGCAACATCGATGACCTCAAGCTCTACCTTCAAGGAATTTCCGCTACAACAAAGACCCTCGTAAGCATAAGAGAACCTCCTCTTTATATTTTCGATAATTCGGCGCCTGGTACAATTCTAGATCAGGAACCAAAGCCGGGTACGGAAATTTCTGGTCCGACAGTCTTAGATCTTGTCGTAAGCAAAGGGCCAGAATCTAGGAATATTGCGATGCCATCTCTAATTGGCCTTTCGATGAGGGAGATGGCGTCGAAGGCATCTACAATTCCGCTAGTATTCAGCTATAAAATGCGTTCTGCGCATGAAAAGGAAACACCCGGTACCGTTGTAGAACAGTCGGTGCAGCCCGATACAAAT
>JAAYWE010000007.1 GCA_012516755.1 Treponema sp. | reverse complement strand
TCATCGGAAGCATAATCTTCTCTTTTGTTGGAGCGCACCAGCTTGCGAATTTCATATTGCGTTCGATAGGCTCCTGGATTGCTCAGCATGATGATAAAGCCACTGCCTACTTTTACTTGAGCCACTTCGTTCAGTTTTCCATAGTTGATGCATATACCGATATTTGTATGGCCCGGATAGGCACGCACGAGCGGATCGCCGGCATTTACATAATAGCCATCGAGATACGGCGCCTCGAGCACAAAACCATTGTCGAAGATAACCGTAACAAGATCGCCAAACGCAAAACCAAGGTTATTGAAATCCTGTATGGTGATATCGGCGAGGGCGTGCCCATATTTCTCGATCTGTGTGACCTTGCCTTTGACCCAAGGCTCTTTGACCATAGGCTCGGCAGAGAGCTTTGCCTTGAGTTCATTTATCTCGCCTTGTTTGAGTCCTATGCTCAAAAGATACCATTCCGCAAATTTGGAAAGATTGATGCCGGATATATCGATGTCCTTAGTAAGTCCGCACATCGCAGTGGTCAATGAGGCGACAATATTGCTCTTTGCAATTGCATCATATTGATCGCTGCCCACTTTTACACCGTAGTAATTCTCATAGCTCTTCATATAGTCGGCGACGATTTCCTGTAGATCCGCACCCATCAATGCTTCTAGGACAGCACTGACAAAGCCGGCTCGATCTTTACCTTCGGTGCAATGAATTAGATAAGGCCCATCATTGGCGATTATAAAGCGAATTCCTTCGGCGAATTTTGCGGCAAAATCCGCACCAAGGATATCCACTCCCATGTTGAGCGCAACGACCTTTCCCGAATCTAAGAGAGACCTGTAATAATCGGATTTGATTCCGGGAGCAGAGAGGTATTTAGCTATGTCTTCTTTGGAATCGGATAGATTGATTACGGTTTGTATTCCCACAGCCCTGCAGAGTGCGTCTGCATAGGCGGCTCGTCCTATCTCATTGTTGATTGGATTGCTGCTTCGATAGATTACGCCAGGCTTTATGCCTGTCGTTGCAACGCTCCTGAAGTTGGCAAAAATCGAATCGGTCGCGTAGTCGGATCGAACATTGGTGCGCTTGAGTTGCCGAATCAGGTACTCAGAGAGATAACCAGCCTTTTCACTCAGTGAGAAAGAAAGCGTATCTCCGGCCTTGACATTATATTTTGTTGCGAAATTGCCCATATTGATTGCGACAACTAGCAAGTTATTCTTCTGATCATCGCGCACCACAAGGCTGCCCGTATCGACATCGCTATAAGATGTACAAAAAGGAATCTTGAGCGAGACATCTCCTACCGTGACATTCAAGATATCCCCAAGCTCGAAGCCAACATCGTAGAGGTCTTTGGGTTTGAGATCCATAGTAAGGTTGCCATATTTCTGGACTTCAATGACCTTCCCCGTCAGAATAGGCAAATCTTCCGCAGCGATTATCATCATAGGCAAGGTAAATGCCATGACAATCGCGGCTATACGAATAAAAGTCTTCTCTCTTGCCCTGTTCATACGCTACCTCCATCAAAAGTAAATTTAGCTTTTATTGGCTCATACAAAGTATATTAGCATATTTTGGCCTGCTCAAGCCCGATAAATCCTCATACAAGCTTTTGTTCAGATCGAATGTCAATTCTTCCGAAAGCTGCTTGGCCATTTCGATCAATTGCTCTATATTGATAGAAAAGGATCGGATTCAATGAAAATAATCATCATCGGGAATGGCATAGCAGCGAATTCTGCGGCAACAGTAATTCGAGAACACGATAGAGAAAGCAACATTACCATGCTTTCAGATGAGAATCAATTTTTCTATGCGAGGCCGAGGCTTACGGAATTTATATCTGGAAAAACGGCTTTTGAAAAAATACTAATCCATGATGAAGCATGGTATAAAAAGAACAATATTGAGCTCTTGAAAGGTCTAAGCGTTTCCTCTATCGACACTGAGCATCAAGTACTTTATGGCTCTTTTGGCTCCCTCAGCTACGACGAGTTGCTCATAGCCTCGGGCGCATCTCCTTCATTTCCTCCTTTTTATAGACCGCAGCTCGAAAAAGTCTACGCGCTCCGGACCAAGGAGCAAGCAGACCACATCATTGCCACAGCGCAACATAGCGAAAGTGCCGCAATCATCGGAGGAGGCCTTCTGGGAATCGATACCGCATTTGCGCTTGTCGAACGCGGCATGGACACAACAATTATCGAATTTTATGGCTGGCTTCTGCCGAAGCAACTCGATCAAGATTCAGCAGCCATTCTAAGAGATTTGCTCTCTCAAAAGAGGCTAAAATTTCTGTTTGGGAAGCAGACAGCTTCCATCTCGAATGAGAAAAACGGATTGACCCTTGCTTTTGCTGATGGCACAAGTATTTTGGCCGACATGGCGATCATCTCCGCTGGGGTCAGATCCAATATCGCATTCTTGAAAGGCACGAAGGTAGCGACAGGTCGCGGCATCACCATAGATCATCAGATGAGAACAAATGTTCCCCATATTTATGCTGCCGGCGACTGTTCTGAGTTTGAAGGCAAGATGTATGGTGTATGGTCGGCAGCAAAAGAGCAAGGAGAAATTGCAGGTCTTGCGATGATTGGCCAGGATGTCGATTATCAAGGAAGTGTCATCGGCGCCAGAATCAAAGCAGCGGGCATTGATGTCGCTTCCATAGGCGATTTCTCGATGACGCCTTCAACCACTGTGGAAGTTTTCCATGAAAAAGACATTTTCAAAAAATACTTCCGCGAAGGCAATAAGCTCAAAGGCGCAATCCTGATAGGCGACACATCAGATTATTTCAAATTACAGAAAGAAATTGCAGGGTAGGCTCTATACCCTATTCCATGCCTCTTTGCACAACAAAAGCGTTTCGGAATCGGCATTATTTGGTAAGGCAATAACCTTATTATAGGATATTTTTTTCAAAATAGATAAAAAAAGAATATCATTCGGCATGCTCAAAGCTTGCGGGGATGCTGCTTCTCTTCTGCTCGATCCAGCAACCTCTTCAAGAGAATCCAAATAGGCATGGGCAATCAAGTCTCCATAATGAACGATATCTTCGATTTTCATATTTGTCTCGATAATATCGCTGGAAGCTATGGTGATGGCTAAATTCTTTTTCCCAACCGAGCCCAGAACGCTGGCAACTTCTTCCAACGAATTCAAGAAATTGGTCTTCTTAGGCCCAAGCGGTTCCAAGCAAAAAACGATGTCCTTTTTTTCGGCAATCTCTGCGACCATGAATAAAAACTGATTGAAATTTTCTTTTAGGACAGTGGCTTCGCCTTCTTCTGGAAGAATCCTCGCCTGGCCATCTCCCCAAACCAATGTCTTGCATCCTAGTTCAGAAATTCTTCCAATTGCCTTCTTCAGATATTCGATCCACGCATATATATTAAAGCCTCTCTCGGTAGTATTGACACCTTCCGGAAGCGGGGATTCAAATACCTCAAATGATAATCCGCTTTCAAGAAGATCAATCTTTACGTCTCGAAATGCACGATCATCGAGCCGCATTATTTCGGCCACAGGCAGTTGCACAATCTGAAATCCCTGCTCTTTGGCTTGTCCTATATCCAAAAACCGATCAACTCTTTTTGCCCATCTCATATTCATAGTGGCTTCCCCATTCATAGCCGCTCCTCAATTTGAGGCTTCCGCTAAAACTTATATCAGAGCTTTCTTCAAGGCTTAACCAGATTAACAAGTGCTTCAAGCGCCAGGATATAGCTGTTTGCACCGAATCCCGAGATAACTCCAACACATACGTCGGCAAGGACCGATTTATGCCGAAAATCCTCTCTCGCATACACATTCGATATAAAAACCTCTACACAGGGCACTAACATCGTTCCAATTGCGCTGCGCAAAGCATAACTGTAGTGTGCAAGAGCTCCCGCATTTAAGATAACCCCCTCATATTTGCCAGGCACTGTCTGCATGCAATCTATGATATCGCCTTCGCTATTGAACTGCACGCAATCCACTTCTACACCTAGTTCTGCAGCCTTTTTCTTTAGCTTAGAATGAATTTCGTCCAGTGAAGCCTCTTTATAAATAGAAGTCTTTCTTTGCCCCAGCAGATTTAGATTTGGCCCAGAAATCGATAAGAACTTCTTCATTTCTCTTTTCTCCTCTCTGAACTTATCGATGAATATTATTTGTCCTTTTCGGCAAGGACCTCGAGCAATGCATGGAGACCAAGTATGTAACTATAAGAGCTAAAGCCGCATATCTGCCCGATGCATACCGGCGAGATGATAGATACGTGCCGAAAAGCCTCTCTTTTGTAGATATTCGATATATGTACTTCAATTGTTGGAAGTTTGACAGCGGCTATTGCATCGCGCAAAGCAATCGAGTAATGAGTATGGGCACCGGCATTGATTACGATTCCATCTATTTTCCCTCTACAGCCATGAATAAAATCGATAATGAATCCCTCGACATTCGATTGAAAGAAATCCAGGCTGACCGGAAATTTCGATGCCTCTAATCGAATTTCATCATTGATCTCTTCCAGAGTCTTGCCACCATAAATTCCGATTTCTCTCTGTCCAAGCGTATTCAGGTTAGGACCATGAATTATCGCAATATGATTCGATTCCATAAGCATTCCTGATTTAAGAGCCATTGTACTCTATTATTCTTAAACGAGGAATATGTGGCGCAACGCCTGCTTATGCTGCTTATGAGGTATCTTGTTTAGATATATTTCACATAGTTGACTTTGTAATTTGTATAGAAATCCTTATTCGTAGCACCTTTAGAAAATGGACCGAGCCCAGAATTCTTTGCGCCTCCAAATGGCATAGAGGCGTCGGTAACCGTTCCATGATTAACGTGAGTCATTCCGGATTCTATTTCCTGCTGAAACTCATAGATGTATTTTAGGTTATCGGAAAATAGACAAGAGGCAAGACCATATTCTGTATTATTGGCGACTTCGATCGCCTCCTCGAAGGTATCGACTTTAATACTGACAAGCACAGGACCAAAGATTTCTTCTCGAGCTACCTTCATTGAGGGCGTGACATCAGTAATGAGCGTGGGCTCTATATAGAATCCCTTATCGAATTCTCCGCCAGTAAGGTGGTGACCTCCATATTTGATCATCGCTCCTTCTTTCTCTGCTCCATGAATATACTCCATTATCTTTTCGCCAGCTTCCTTTGTAATAATGGGACCCATGGTAACATCTGGCCGCATTCCATTCCCGAGAATATGGCTTTTTGCTTTTTCAATTATCTTTGTCTCTAGTTCTTCTGCATGTTCTTTCAATACGATAACACGGCTTACCGCTGTGCAGCGCTGCCCACTTACTGCATAGGCTGCCTGCGCGATTTCCGCCGCTGCTCTATTGAGATCTTTATAATCAGCCACAATCGCTGGATTCTTTCCTCCCATTTCAAGCTGAACCTTTGCAAAATGCTCAGAGGCGAGTTGATTGATTCTTCGTCCAACCACTGTTGAGCCTGTAAAGGTTATGCCATTTACTAGCGGATTGGAGGAGATCGCATCGCCTATTTCGCTTCCCTTTCCTATTACAAGATTTACTACACCGGGCGGGAGGCCTGCTTTTTCGAAGAGCTCCATCAAGAGCACAGCGCAATAGGGAGTATCCGAAGCTGGCTTGAAGACTACTGTATTGCCGAATACAAGCGCTGGAATAACCTTGCGCACAGGGGTAAGAAAAGGGAAATTCCATGGCGAAATCGCTGCTACCACTCCAATCGGAACGCGAGTAGCGACTGAAACTACTCCCTTGCGGTCGCTCGGCATGGTAATTCCTTCAAGACGCTGGCCTTCTCCAATAAAAAATGAGGTCTCCACCGCGCCTCGCGAAGGTTCCCCAATTGCTTCCTTTATGGTTTTGCCTTCCTCTCTGCACAATGCTTCTCCGATACGCTCCTTTTCTTGATCAAGAAGCTGTGCAAATTTTTCAAGATACTTTGCTCGCTCGGCTGGCAGCATATGCGACCAGCTCTTAAAGGCAATATGCGCCGATTGTATTGCCTCATCAACGTCATTTTTAGTAGAAAGAGGGAAGTATCCAACGATATCGCTATAATCCGCAGGATTTATATCGGGATAGTAATTTCCCCCTTGCGGCTCCTTCCATTGGCC
>JAAYWE010000075.1 GCA_012516755.1 Treponema sp. | reverse complement strand
CTTGCTGAGAAAAGCGTTCACTCCAAAATAAATCCCTTCATGCCTTTCTCCTGTTTGTGCAAAGTCCACTTCTACCACATCTGGAATCATGCTCCATGGAAAAACATATTGCGCCGAAAAACCAAGGCCAGCTACAAAAGCGATCACATATATGAGCGGACTGGGCCCTTTAGGGAGCATATAGGCCGCAATTATTGCAAGGCTTGCAATACCGAGACCAAGCGCATACGAAGGACCCTTATTCAGTTTGGTCGAGATATATCGCCACGGAATCAAGAAAATCCCGATTGTCCCAAGCATCACCAGCATTACAAGTGAGATTTGATCAGGCATCTGCAATTGATAGGTCAGAAAATATGGCAAGAGACTGGTGAGGAGTGTAAAGCTGATGCTTACTATAGTACTTGCGATCATATAGATGACAAAGGGCTTGTTCTTGAAAACATGTTTGATCTGTGGCCAGAATGGCATTCTAGCAGGCACGAGCTCAGGATTGGGTTTTTCTTTGACACCCAAGGCGGTTATCAAAATCGTAATTGTCGCGATAACTCCGAAAATGGCCCCAGTACCGCTATAGGCAGCGGTTTTTGTCCATCCCATATCCATGAGCATTCCTGCTATCAGCGTTGTAGCCGCTCCTCCAATGATGTAACCAACAACAGTAAAGATCATTCGTATAGAGATCAAAGAAGTGCGTTCATCATAATCATAGGTCAATTCAGCAGAAAGCGCATAATAGGGGACAGAAACCAGGGTCTGTGTAGTGTCGACCAACAAGAATGAAGCCAATACTGCCAGAAATGCTTTAGTTCCTTGTAGATTCGGAGGCAGAGAAAACAGAAGCCATACTGTCAGTCCGAAGGGAATGGCACCAAATAGCATGTATGGCTTACGGCGGCCCCAACGGCTGCGAGTCCTATCAGAAAAATAGCCAAACAGCGGATCGTTTATCGCGTCCCAGGTCAATTTGCCTACCAGTAAGGCTGTCCCTGCGATTGCGGGATCGATCATGGCTATATCCGTATAATAATACAGAAGAAAAAACTGAATGGTAGCGGTCAGCAACGATATTCCCAAATCAGCGATTCCATAGAATATCTTTGTTTTTGCGCTGAGCTTGTCTTTCATAATTTCCCTCCCTATTTCAGGTTTTCATTCATGGCAAGCAATGTCAAAAATTCGTCCGCGCGCACAATATGGACATTCGGATCTGCGATTTTTTGGGCGAATTCCGCGACATCGGCGATAGTAGTGCGATATGCAAATAGGTGAATGGCAATGAAAGCAGGTCGTTCGCTTGTGGCGGTGATCATCATTCGGACTTTTCCCAAGAGCTGTTCTGCGGGCAGCGCTATCTCTTCCACCTTCGGAATCTGATTGGAAAAGAAGATGAAATCTCTGTGGCAAACCCGCAGAGTCCTTGTGACCACTGCATAGCCAGCCAAATAGCCAAGCAAATCGCCCGAGTGCCTTTGCAGATGCCTAAGGACTCTGCGGCATGGATCTGCGATATATGAAGTCACAACTCTGATTCCAATATCATTGCAGATTCGTGCTGTTTCCTTTATGTAGGCTGGTAGATCGGGTACTAAGGGAGGAATCACATAACCCGCTCCAGAAGGGCCTGCTATTATGCAATCCTCTTCGCTCGCCTGCCCTAAATACCGCTCTAGCAACGCTGGAGCAATTT
>JAAYWE010000006.1 GCA_012516755.1 Treponema sp. | reverse complement strand
TTTGCCTGGTGTCACCGACGGCAATCTGAGGCTTATGAAAGCAATCATCGGAACACTTGCGCATGCGACTATCCCCCGTGTCCAAGTACGTTCGCTGTGTGCAGATTGGTCGATAGGGAGCGAAAAACTCTATCAAATTCTCGAAATCATGCAATCAGTAGGTGTTCTGCGCATCATCAGGCTGGAAAACGATACTAAGGCGAAAACTGCGGGTCAAAAGCTCTTTTTTGCTGATCCTGTGCTCTATGAGCTTTTGGGGGGCAATGCAGGAACAGCGCGAGAGGCCTTTGTTGCCTTTTTGTGCGAGAGTGCAAGGTGGAGCATCGAAGCGTGTCGTGATGAAACAAAGGCAGATTTTGTCATCTCTTCTCCTCTGGGCATAAAACCGGTAAGAAAATATACGCTCGAAGTTGGTGGTTCCTCGAAATCTGCAAAACATGCCGATTTTGTGATTCGGGATGATGCCGATTATCCTGCCCGAAACGCCATTCCCCTTTGGTTTTTAGGCTTTCTTTATTGAAATACTGCTACGAACCGTGTGAGCCAATGCAATGCGTTCGTGCTTCATAGCAGCACTCCCCCTGAAACGCTATCGGCATAGGCAGGCACATACTCTGGTCTAAGCTCTTCTTGCTATTTGACTCGAAAGTCGATATACTGTCGACATTGGAGTCAAAATCTGAGGATGCTTGATGCAGTATTCAACGTTTAAATATCCAGAGCTCGATTACCTGCAGCTCATAGAACATCTAAAGGGCTACAATTATCCTCGCGATAGAATCACGAAGCTCCTCGCATCGGGCCAGCTTATTCGCATTAAGAAAGGGCTCTATGTAGACCCTCATTCCGCTATTCCTTATTCCAAGGAAATCCTCGCAAACCTCATCTATGGCCCCTCCTATGTTTCCTTGGAATACGCCCTTCAGCAACATGGACTCATCCCTGAAGCAGTGCGTGTCATAACCTCAGTCACCACCAAGAGAAAAAAGCGCTACCATACACCAATCGGTGATTTTGACTATCTGCATCTGCCAGAACGATATTTTTCACCAGGAGTAGAATATTATGCGATCGACTCTGAACGAGGCTATATGATGGCCGGACCAGAAAAAGCGCTATTCGATATGCTCTATTTGCATTATCCCGACCTTGAATATGCCGAGATCGAAGCCCATCTGTTCGAAAATATGCGCATTGAGGAGGCAGATTTCTCTCGACTCGACTTTTCAAAAATTGAGTCACTCCTCGCATCCTGTCATCGTCGTTCGATTATCTCCCTACATAGATTCATCAAATCTCGCTCAAGGAAAAATGAAAATGGCTGATACACTTGCCGCGCTCGTCGCAAAGCGACATCCAAGGAGCCTTGAAGAATACGATCAGAGCCTACGCGAAGTCATCCAGCAATTCATCTTGCTTGCGCTGTGGCGTGGCAAATTTTTCAATGAAGCAGCGTTCTATGGTGGTACTGCGCTCCGTCTCTTTTATGGGCTCGATCGATTTTCTGAAGACCTGGACTTTACCTTGCTAGCACCAAGCCTCGGCTTTCGCTTCGATCCTTGGTTTGAATATATCAAGAAAGAATTGGCTGCCCAGGGTCTCGAGGTAAAGATT
>JAAYWE010000074.1 GCA_012516755.1 Treponema sp. | reverse complement strand
TACACACAGCCTTGCCCGCTAAATCAAAAATACTCCCTTGCCATCTGTCTTTCCCTACCGAATCTTGCTCTATGCGCATAGTGTCATTTATCCCATCTCCATTCGGAGAAAATATCAAACGAGAAAGACTTACTGTCGCCTGAGGCGCTATACGATCAACAATGAGGGGGCCCAAACTAGCCTCGGTGGAGTCTCCATTGGGGTATTCGGCTCGGAAAATAGCCGCATAGCTGCCATCAGGAACAGGCAAACGAGTCAGACTTATCCCTTCCCAGATAATAGTCTGTGGCACCTTTCCGGTACCTTTCCACTCCATGACCCTCTCTTGTCCGGCAAGTATTGCAAGTTGCCAATCCTGGACGCTCTCCATCGCCGTTGCGCTTATGGAAAGGGTCATTTTGTCCTGAATCCCATCTCCATTTGGGCTAATTGCCATAGTATCAGCAGACAGCGAGGACTGTTTGACAACAGTATCGATGCCAATCAAGATAGGCTCCGAGGCAAAGCTGTTGCCGGCCAGATCTATACAGAATAGGCGATAGCTATAGATTCCATCAGGGAGGAGCGCTCCTTCGGCAGTTCTACCATCCCAGAGAATTTCAGATGGCTGACTGTCCTTAGATTCCCACTTGCACCTCAGAACACCCTGATTGTCCCGCAATTCTCCTATCCATAGTGCTTCTCTCGAGCCAATCTGAGAGATGATTACCTGTGACTGCTTAGTCTCGCCACGCGGATTAAAGAACTCTCTCGAACGCGAAATCTGGGCTCTTGGTGCAGTGATATCGATTACAAATTCTGGACTCAATTTTGTCGTCTTCCAGCCATTTTCGTATTCCAGGAAGAGTTCAAAGCGATAAGTGCCTTCTTTTAGCAATGCTCCCTCTCCCTTACCATCGAATTGGAAATCAGTGGGTGGAGAATTGGTTCCATCACCCTGGAGAAGGGCTATTTGTCTGCCTGTCTTTTCAGCATTCACTGAACCATTCAAGGCAGATGAAACATAGAGCTTCCAGTCTAGAAGCCCATCGATGCTGTCGATTTTCAATTTGACACCAAGAATATCTGCTATACCATCATCATTCGGGCTAAAGGCTTCCCTGTTGAGCACAAAAAAAGCGCTTGGCGTTCTTGTATCTACAACAACCGGTTCAAAACCAACCTTAAATTCATTGCCCGCAACGTCTACACTTTCGATTTCTAGCGTATACTTATTATCAATTACGCGACGGCCTGTCGAATCGGTCCCATCCCATTCAAAGCGCTCTGGAAGTGCTTCGCGATACTCTCGTGTGTAGACAGGCTTACCAATTTCATCGAAGATGCTAAGTTTCCATGTATCTTCTTTGCTTCCTGATAAGCTAAAAGCCAGTGTATCTCTTCTTCCATCTCCATCGGGGCTGAAAATAGCTCTAATATCATCAAGAACAATTGTGGCGAATGGCGGCGTAGCATCGAGTATGAAAGACTCCGAGTAGCTGAGAGGAGAATATCCATTTCGATATTTCATCTCAATGCCTGCTCTATACTGTCCATCCGGAAGCACTTCTCCAGAAGGATCACGTCCACCAAATCGGAAAGACTCAGGAGGAGGTGCTGAGCCATCGCCGGAGGAGGTCCAGACTGTCTTGCCATTTTGATCCTGAATGAACTCTTTCCAGGTAACCAGGTTATCTAAAGACTCAAGTTCAAAAGAAATTTGTGCAGTACCCGCCTCTCCTTCTTTCTTTGGGCTAAAGGCTTTCTTGTCAGCTACAACCTTAACTGCGGGTCTGCTTGTATCTACTACGATCCAGTCGGACTTATCATCAGATATGCCGATGATTTTGTAACCAGTGTTTCCAGCAGGATCCATAGTAGAGAGCCTGAAACGATAGTAACCATCGGGGACTCTCTTCCCTCTATCATCAGTACCATCCCAGACAAAGTCGCGCGGAGCACTTCTGGCTTTGATTTCCATTGTCCTAATGGCGACATTGTTTTCATTGAGAATTTCGTACTTCCAGTTATCTTCTATAGAGCCCTGAACACGGAAGGAGATTGTATCCTTGCTATTGTCACCATCAGGGCTAAAAATCATTACGTCAAAACCTTGCAAAAGCTGTTCGCTGCCCAAAACCCATGCATTTACTATTGGTGCACTTCGGTCCACAACGACATTCATGCAAGAGTCATAATTTGCATTTGTTTTTCCAAGATCATCCCAAGCATGAAAACTCACTATATAAGTTCCATCTGGTACTGGATTGCCTTCATCATCCCTGCCGTCCCAATCCAGGATATTCGGAACCGGCACATTCTGCTTTGTATAACCAAATCCTTTTTTTATAGAAGAAAAAGAATCGATACGATCAGGAAGATCAGACTGTTCAGTAATTGTCCGTACCACCTTACCTGAAGAGCGGTCCTCAATCTTGAAGAGCCACCCGGCTACAATTCCCTGTTCATCCTTTACCGAAAGAGGAATCTCTAGCTTGTCCTGTTTGCTATCGTCATTTGGCGAAATATAAGCTACGGGCGGACCGCCTACCGAAGGCGGAAGTTCGAGCTTCACTTCGGGAGGGCTCATATCATGTTGTCTCCAAGCAATCTGAGCACCAATAGAGAATGAATTCAAGCTATCGTAAAGAGGCATGAATCCAAAGGCCGGAAGTATCGCTGAAACTCCCTTGTTCTGAGGATCTTTGCTGCCAAGAGGTATGCTGCCCGATATCGTAATAGAAGGCCATAAACTTCGTCCAGTTTTCTTTTGAATATCATAGAGGCTTTCTGCTGCAGAGATTCGAAGATTAAGCATGTTCCGATAAGAAATACCTAATCCTATCTCACCCTCTAGATCCGCAAATGACGGCGCGCGCAAATCAATATTGGCCATTATGCGCAAATTGTAATCGTTGAGAAGATCTGCACTGAATCCAAGACTTGGGCTGAAAGCAGAAGGAAAACCAGAAGATGCCGTGCTTCCTGGCGACATGCCTATTGGCGGTGTCTCATAGTTGAACTCCTTTCCAATTCCGCTAAACGCAAAACCTAATCTTGGACTTTTTAGAAATCCCATATCGCCGAATTCTTCTACAATTCCAATATCGGACCAAAGCCCCCATCCAAAGCTGCCATTTCCTCCCATTGCAAGCCAAGCCGAAGCTCCCACGGATAGACCGCTTGAGATTTTTTTGGAAAATCCACCTCCAATAGTGGCAAAGGTCCCAAATGGCATGCTTGTCATTGAACTTGGAGCGCTAAAAAGGCGAACAGATCCGTTCCATACTCCATAGACCTTTGGCAGGCTAAAAGCTGCCATTGCTGCGCTGCCCCAACCTTGAGGCCCACCAGCGGAGGTATCAGCGATGCCTGTGTAAGATAAAGCGAGAATAGGAAGTTCTTCTTCAGAAGTAGAAGCCGGGTTTAATAGGAAATTCCATGTGTTGTCCCCTTTTTCGGTGAGCGATAATCCCCCGCCCATTGTCCAAGGACCGTAAATACGGCCAAGCAGCGATGCTCCCTTAGGCGGATCATAGGCATAGACTCCGACTATACTAAAAGAGACCAATATAAGCATCATTGCAGATACCCGGGCTTTTTTCATCTATATCCCCTTCTCTATAAAAAGAAACCTTCAAATTCAATCTATCACAGCAAGAGCCCAACTTCAGGGCTGTCTCATCACTGATATATGATCAGGCTTGGTCTTGGATCAAGCTGCATGACTTCGCTAGGCGACATAAGTGGCATATCGAATCCCGCCAGAGCAAAATCCGATTTAAAAAAGAGCTTAAAACCCTTTACCGGCATATTTTCCGCGTCCGCGTTTCTCTGATAGGTGGCTTTCTTCAGCCTTGGAGCACCGAAACCATCAGCGGTATGAATAAGGATGACACGATCCCTGTGCGATATCACCTCTTCGCGGCTTTGAATCATCTTATCTGCGAACTGATGCACAACAAGCATACGTATGCCAGGAATATCATTCGCCCTGATATACTCATCCATATAATTTTGAGCATCATTGAGCTCAGAGGCGGTAATAGATCCTATTTCTTTCATGGGACTGAGCGTTCTCCACTCCGGATCTATAGCTAGATGGACATTGGGGTATCGCAAAAATGGCAAGATCTTGTCCATGGCCGCCCTGAGGCTGTATTTGCCTATCTGATGATCGATAAATACGAGCATGCCCATAGATTGAGCAAATCTGATGTAATCCAAAAGTATTTTATCGTCTAGATATCCTATCTCTCCGCCCGGCCAACAAGTCCCATAGATGATGTAAAATGCTGGAATCACACCATCCTTGCCATTTACCTGGTCATACTGGGCTGCCATCTCCTTTAACATTTCGGCGATCTTTTCTTTTTGATAGAGGCCGAGTATACCCATTTTATCGGAAAGTGGACTGCCATAATAAGCGAGAATAGTATTGTTGGCCACAATAGGCACCCTCTCCCACAGAAAACCTCCACTAGACTGATAATTAGCAAGGCTCATATTTTGATCGATGCGAGAAATGTTCTCTTTTCTATAGAGAGCGGGAAAAAGCCTATAAGGAAGAGGTTCCATCGCATCGCTTGAGAAGGTAATCAAAGAGAATAGAATTGCAAAAAACAGATTGCGCACTACGATGGAAGGCTTTGCATAATACATTATAAGTCCTTTCAATACACGACTATTCATTATTGTATCGGCATGGATTTATGGCTTCTATAGCCCTACCTAAGCCCCACCTATCCAGAGCCTTGTTTATCTCCGCAGCGTATTTGTCAGCCACTTATCAATTTATTATTAGGAATAAAAAAACCGCCATATTTCGGCGGTTTTTTTTAATAATCCATTACAAATCGGCAAGCGTATTGCCTAGAGCCCTATGAACAATTAGATGTACTTCTCCACTTTTCCGGATTTGAGACAGCGAGCACATACTTTTATGCGGCGCACAGTTCCATTCTCAATTGTGCGCACTTTGATGAGATTCGGATACCAGGTTCGGCTTGTACGGTTCTTCGAATGTGATACATTGTTTCCGTAAAGTGTCCCTTTGCCGCAGATTTCACACATTCTCGACATTGTAGTCTCCATATAACATAGTCGATGCAATATACCGAAAATGACAAATTATGTAAAGTGGTGAGGAGAAATAAGGCCTCATTCAAAACAATTCTTTATCCTAAATTGAATTACTTTGCTCCACTCCCAAACATTTTCGCCATGGCTCCTTTGTTCTTTACCATTTTTTTCATCATCAATCTAGATTTTTCGAATTTCTTAAGGAGCCTATTGACTTGAGCTACAGAAGTGCCTGAGCCCTTTGCAATTCTAGTTCGCCTTGAGGGACCTATAATTAGATAATTCTGGCGTTCTTTCTTTGTCATGGACAGAAGGATAGCCTCTTCATATTTCATCTCCTGAAGATCTATGCGGTCCTCATCAACTTGTCCGGCCAGACCTGGAATCATCTCGAGCATCGACTTGACAGAGCCCATCTTCTTCATCTTTTGAATTTGACCTAAATAATCTTCGAGTGTAAAGCTTTCTTTGCTGATTTTTTGTTCGAGCTCAAGCGCTTCCTTTTGGTCGTAGACTTCCTGGGCTTTCTCCACAAGCGATACTATGTCTCCCATGCCTAGAATGCGATTGGCGATCCTATCTGGATAGAAGGGTTCGAGTCCATCGATGCGTTCGCTGACACCAATGAACTTTATTGGTTTACCCGTAATGGATTTTAGCGAAAGTGCGGCTCCCCCACGCGTGTCGGAATCGAATTTCGTCAAGATGGCGCCAGTGATTCCAATTCTTTCGTCGAATGCCTTGGCAATTTCGACAGCGGACTGACCAGTCATAGCATCCGCCACAAGAAGACTCTCTACTGGAGAAAGGGCATCGCGAATTCTCGCTAATTCTTGCATGAGAGGTTCATCTATCTGAAGACGGCCAGCAGTATCGACTATGAGCACATCATGACCTTCACGCTTTGCACGTACCAAGGCATTGCGTGCCACCTGTACCGGATCTTTTAGTTCCTCTCTATGGATATCAACACCGACCTGTCCAGCGAGCACGGCTAGCTGTTCAACGGCCGCGGGTCTCACGAGATCGCATGCCACGAGCAATACTCTTCGTCCTCTTTTTTTAAGAAAATTAGCCAGCTTAGCTGCAGTAGTGGTCTTTCCTGAACCCTGAAGACCCAAGAGAAGGATTACACTCTGAGTATCAGTCCCTCTTAATAGGAGGTCTTGCTTTTCATCGCCCAGAAGAGAGACCATTCGATCATAGACTATCTTGATAAACTGCTGTCCAGGCGTGACGGAACGAAGCACCTTTTCGCCTCTGGCTTCTTCTAACACACCATTGACAAAGCGACGCACAATTCTCACATTTACATCGGCTTCAAGGAGCGCGATTTTAATGCGATCTAGAGCGTCTTCAACGTTTTTCTCTGAGATCGCAGATTTGCCGCTTATTGTCCTGAATACATCGGTAAAGGTCTCTGAAATCTTCTCAAGCATTGTTTCTTTCCATATATATTTGTTATTGAATTGCCTTTGAGCTACAGGTTGCCCTTAAGCCCAATTTCCGAAGCAACGCTCCTAAGGGCTAGAATTGTCTCACCAATAAGCTCGTCGAGAGGTATACCCAACATATCAGCCCCTTGCTCTATGACATCTCTGCGCACACCAGCTGCAAATGCAGTAGAGCCCCATTTTTTCTTGACAGATTTCACTTCCAAGTCAAGCACACTGCGCGATGGCCTGACATAGGCGCAGGCGGCAATGAAACCAGTCAATTCGTCAATTGCAAAAAGCACCTTTTCCATGCGAAGCTCAGGCGCGACCTGCGTGCATATTCCCCAGCCGTGACTTTCTACAGAACGAACGAATTCATCATCAAAGCCAGCTGATGCAAGGATCTCCCGCGCATGTCTCAAATGCTCCTCGGGAAACTTCTCGTAATCGACATCGTGCAAAAGACCTATGAGTCCCCAATATTCTGCATTCTCACCATATTTCTGAGCAAAATGGCGCATCACCGCTTCTACCGAAAGAGCATGATGCCAAAGAGATACATCACTATTCCATCGCTTCCATAGAGCAACTGCTTCATCTCTAGTCATTTTTCATACCTCAAGCAGGAAATGTCTCGAAGAATCATTGTAGCCGAAGCATTATTCTTGTGCCAGCCTCTACGGCTGTACCCGGAGATGGAGACTGAGAAACTACATACCCATCTCCTTCAAGCCGGACTTCGATATCCTTTCGCAGAAGAAGGGGCAACAATTGACGCTTTGAATAACCTTTTAGATCTGGCATGATAGAGCCAATCGAGGCAGAAGGAGGCTCCTGGATGACCACGACTCCAGCATGATTGACATTGAGACTTTTTTCTCTCGGCAGGCCAAGGGTGCTTATAGCAGCCTCGGCCGCATCTCGCAAAACCGGTGCGGCAATCTGGCCGCCCAGATAGGATTCTCCTTTTGGCTTTACAATAGCAACATATATTGCAAGCTTTGGATTGTTTGCCGGCAATATTCCCAATGTGCTGGCGATAAAGTCCGTATCCGAGTAAGCCTTTGTTTTTAGATCTATCATCTGCGCCGTTCCAGTCTTTACAGCCATACGCACATCGGGCACCTTGGCCCGCCATCCTGTGCCTTCAAGACTAGCGGCTGATTCCATAGCGGCAATTATAGCTCTGGATGTCTCAGGCGCTATGGCTCGCCGCACAGCTATAACCTCATGTGAATAAACCTCATTGCCATTCGCATCCTCGATGCGGGAAATGGTGTTCGGCTTAAGCAGAATACCTCCATTTGCTATAGCAACCGAAGCGGTGATCATCTGAAGTGCCGTGACACGTATCTCTTGTCCTATCGCCACAGTGGGTTTTGTGCGTGCAGACCACTTTGAAGGTTCTTTTAGGTTGCCGGGATTCTCACCGGGGGATCCAATTCCCGTCTTTTCCGTAAAACCAAAGCTCAATATTCGCGAATAGAACTCGTCCTCCGAGATGCGATCTGAAGCGTATCCGGCTCCAGCATTGCTGCTCTTGGCAAGAATACCTGCCAGATCCAACATTCCATAGGAATTCAGATCCTTTATTACGATTTTTTCGCCAGAAGGAAGCGTCCTTCGATATGCGCCGTCGCAGTTGAATCTTGTCCTGGGAGTTATCAGACCAGCATCGAGTATCGATGACATCGAAAAAATCTTGAACACGCTTCCTGGTTCGTATGAATACACAGACATTCTATCCTCGCGCTCCGATTCTCGGAAACTTCCGAAAGTATTCGGATCGAAATCTGGCATCTGAACATAGGCAAGGACTTCACCGCTATTGACATCGATTGCCAACAAAAAAATGGATTCGGCTTTGTTTTGCTCAAAGGCCTTGCGTGCGATTCCTTCTAATGCATACTGAAGTGGCGCGTCTATAGTGAGATAGACATCGTTTCCGCGCGGTTTGTCGCTTCCAACGCCCGAAAGCTCTTTGTTTAATTTGAATTCTACGCCCTCTAGTCCGATATTCCCTTCTCCTGTAAAACCGATCAGGTGCGAGGCCAGTCTCCCTTCCGGATAGATTCGGCCATTTATTTCTTCGAGCACAAAACCAGCAAGATCTCCCTTTTCGATTTTTGCCTGGATGGGCTTTGCCATATCGATGTCCAGTCTCTTGGCGAGATATATAAAATTCTGGCTCGATTCCCTTATCTTCTTTTCAAGAGACTCAGACTGCACGCCGATTGACTTTGCAACAGTACTCAAATCCTTGGAAATTCTATATGGATCTATTTCATTCTTACGGATGGCTAGATTGAATTTTGGAATATCGAAAGCTAAGAGTCTTCCATTTCTATCGAGAATTCTTCCACGTTCAATTGGCACCTCTGCCGAGAGCCCTTTATTCTCTGGCCCTTCCAGAGCCAGCAGACCATATCGAACCAGGACAACACCAGCAAATAGTGTCAACAAAGCGACAAGTACAAGGATTCTTCGCCGGAAGCGGGCTTGTGCACTATTATCCATCCGAGCTACCTCTGAGGAATGACCTTTCCTATGATCGAATCGAATCGTATGAGTCCAAAATCTCTTGAATCTATCGATTCAATCGGATTATATCCTATTAGGAAATACGCCAACTCCTTTCCTTCTCTCCGAACCTCCCCTATTTCTTTTATGATTATCTCGTGCGAGACAGGGGATATAGCAGCGACAACTTCTCCGGTTGTCGGTTGTCTCCATTGCATCCAGTAATTTCCATTTAGACCTCGTATTCCGTAAGCTGCCTTCAATATCAATACCACCTGGCCGTTCCTATAATGGGGAAGCATGGATTTCCCTTCCACTACGGCCGCGTCGAGCAGGAAAAACCTGACCAAGAAGGCCATGAAAATAACAACAAGTATAGTAATCATTACGCTGTCGAGCTTTTTGGCTTCTGGACGGGACGATCTCTTCATGTATATCTCCCTTTTGCTCTCTTGCATCTCTTGCATTCCGGCTTTCGACAGCTTAGATTAAATTATCGACCAAAATATGCCGATACAAGAGAAGCTATGAAATTTGTGGGTCACTCTGAGAATTCTGTTCTCGAAGCAGATAAAATTCTCAATAAGCCTCTTGTTTCGGTGCTCTCTGGCGAAGACTTCATTCGAAAGCAGCCACCAAAAAGATCCAAAAGAGCGAATTCAAAATCATCGAACCAGAAGCAAAGGCCTTCTAGTGGACCCCTTTTCTCTCCGGCAGTTGTCAACTCGGATCTTAATTCCTCGAGAGAAAAGGCCTCCGACGATCTACAACGATCCACCCGCAATCAATTTCAGAATCTAATAAAGCTGACGCCACGCTCTATTTTATTGATTGCTGTTCTATTGTCGACAAGCGTTGCGGGTGTTCTTGCAGCCTCTCTCATATCCCATTCTCATCCTAATATAAGTCTTCCAGATGAAAACTCGGCACAGGAAGCGCTCATGGCAATGCTTGAACCCGAACCATCCTCTTCACCAATCGATGGATCGGACCTTCCTCCAATTCCTACTCTCCTTGCGGAGAAAAGCTACACTATACGTCGTGGTGATACTCTACAGACAATCGCAAGCAGATTTGGTGTTCGCGAAGATACAATAATCTCGGCAAACAATCTGAGCTCCAAAAGCCAGATCCAGGTTGGCAAAACCCTCAAAATTCCCAATATGAATGGTGTATATCACACCGTCAAAAAGAACGAGAGTCTTTCTTACATTTCGAGGGCTTATGGAGTGGATATGACGCGCATAGCTGATGCCAACAATATATCCTCCGCAACAATTAGAATAGGAGAGCGCCTTTTTATACCGAATGCCAAACTAAATGCATCGGTTTTGCGCAACTTTTATGGCGAAACCTTTATATGGCCTGTGCGCGGCCAGATCTCTTCACCGTTCGGATACCGAACAAATCCCTTTAGCGGACAGCGAACCTTTCATGCGGCTATAGATATCGTAGTAAACAGAGGAACTGCCGTCAAAGCGACCCGCGAGGGCAAGATTGCAGATACAGGCTACAATGCGGTCTTTGGCAATTATGTGATTATCCGACATGCAGATGGTTATCAGTCACTCTATGCTCATCTGGATTCCATTCTTTCCAAAAAAGGAACAAGCATAAATCAAGGAGAAACTATAGGCCGATCTGGGAATACAGGTCAAAGCACCGGACCTCACCTGCATTTTGCTATCTTCAGAAATGGACAAGCTGTGGATCCACGACAATATGTCAAATAAGAACATTTAGAATCAAGACAAGGTGTCTATTTTTTTATACAGATAAGATGCATTCTGGTTATTGAATATCATACATTTATTTCTAAAAGAGCTTCCTTCCAGTTTCATGTTTCATGTTTTTATTCAAAAATACCTTTATCCTAGATAAAAATATAGGCCAATTCGTTTTCTTTTCCATTTTGGCACACTATTTGCTTCTAATTCTATGGAATAATCAGTCTTGGAGGAATATTCATGACCATTGCTGACAATGACGAAAACCTCGAGCTATACTTTGAATCGATTAGAAAAATTCCCCTTGTAACCCGACAGGAAGAAACGATCCTGGCTTCAAAGATTGCCAAAGGAGATAAATGTGCCTTAGATAGGCTTGTTGAAGGAAACCTTCGTCTGGTGGTGCGCATTGCCAAATCAATGTGGTCGCCCCCGCATTCGATCATGGATCTTATACAAGAAGGTAATATAGGGCTTGTAAAGGCTGCCGAGCGCTTTGATCCGTCGAAAAATGTAAAGTTCTCTACTTATGCCGTCTGGTGGATTCGCCAGGCTATATCGCGTTCTCTTGTAAACACAGGCCGACATATTCGTTTGCCTCATAGAAAAGAAAACGCTCTTAGGCGCCTATCAGCTATCCAAATGCGTGCTAGCCTCGATTTATCCAGGTGCCCTTCCGAAAAGGAGCTGGCAGCAGAAACGGGCTGGAAGGAGACCGATATCTCCGCAATTCTAAATCTGGGAGACCAACCCGTATCTCTTGAGCAGACAAACAATGATGAGCTTTCAATTCTAGATGTATACGAGGATTGGCGATATAACCCTGAACGCGAAATAGAAAAATCCAGTCACACATGGCAAAGCGCTTGGCTTCTATCTACTCTTTCTGAACGAGAACAAGAAGTAATTTCGAAGCGCTTTGGCCTTGGGTGCGGCCCCGAACAATCGCTCAAGGCCGTTGGTTCTATTGTAGGATGCTCGGCAGAAACGGTGCGACATATAGAAAAGAGAGCTCTTGAGTCTCTAAGGCATACAGCACTTCAGGTAGGATTAACCGCTTGATAAAGCAGCCTGTCCAAGATACGATGAGGGAGTGAGGAAAAAGCGCACTCATAAGGGTTCTTACTATGTACTGCTGCTCTCCAGCGCTGTTCTTTTAGTAATCGCCGCCCTAATAATATCGAATTCTATCAAATCAAAAGACTCACTTAGCAAGAGCCAGGATGTACCTTATGGAACACCTGAATATGTATTCGAGCTGCCTCCTGGATACGAGGATCTGGCCGTTATTCCGCCTGAAGAAAGGAAAGGAACAACTTCGGTCTCCAAGAGGACAGCATCGGATTGGGATATTCAGGCTGAAGCCCAAGAAGAAATTGAAAAAGTTGAGAGCGAAGAGCACGAACCTTATGGTTCTGGTGGTCCGCTGTCAGTGTTGCCGGGCAGCACAACTCAGCCTACGCTCATCATTGTAATCGACGATGTAGGCTATAATAACGGAGAACTCGATGCCTTTCTCCATCTCCCCTTTCCGATTAATCTGGCCGTTCTTCCTCAACTTACACACAGCAAGGATTCTGTGATTGCAATACACGAGGCTGGCAAGGAGCTAATACTTCATCAACCCATGGAGGCTTTAGGAGGCAATGATCCGGGTCCTCATGCCGTCTATTGCTCAATGGATGAAGCAATCATCGAAAAGACCATAGCCGAGAATATCGATAGCTTCCCATATCCTCCAGCAGGCATGAACAATCATATGGGCTCCGCCGTAACCCGCGATTCGAATTGCATGATTCCAATTCTGAAACTTGCGAAGGAACGTGGCATATATTATCTTAATTCTCTTACGGCTCCGGGAACTGTGTGTGCGGAGCTGAGTCGAAAAATAGGAACGCAATATATGGAGCGCGATGTGTTTCTCGATAACAATGGCGACCGCGAATCAATTCTTGCTGCAATAGAAGAAGGAAAACAAATTGCCCGGCAAAAGGGTGCTGCCGTTATGATTGGCCATGTATGGTCATCCAAGCTTGCCTCTACACTTATGGAGATCTATCCTGAACTGGTGGAACAAGGTTATTCGCTCTCTACCATAAGCCAATACATGAAGATGCAAGCAAAAGAGAACTCAGACAATGCATATTCTGGGGATTGAGACTTCCTGCGATGAATGCGCCGCAGCAATCGTCGAGGACGGAAGGCATATCCTTTCCAATGTAATTATGACTCAGATTCCGCTCCATGAGCGCTACCAAGGTGTAGTTCCTGAAGTTGCAAGCAGGGCTCACATAGAATGGATAATGGGCGTAGTAAAGCGCGCTATATCCGAGGCTGGAATCGAGATATGTGCTTTAGAAGGCATAGCAGCAACCGCTATGCCTGGACTTATCGGTTCTCTCGCTGTAGGATTGTCCTTTGCAAAAGCTCTTGCCTGGTCTATGAAGCTTCCTTTTAAGGGCGTAAATCATATGCTTGCTCATCTCTATGCTCCTCAGCTGATCGAACCCATCGACTATCCATTTATTGGGCTCCTTGTGTCGGGCGGACATACGGTTCTCTGCCGTGTTGAAGATTTCGATAGAATCGAGGTGCTTGGAAGGACGATAGACGATGCGGCGGGAGAGGCCTTTGATAAGGTCGCTAAGTACTATGGTTTTGGCTACCCTGGCGGGGCTGCGATCGACAAGCTTGCAGAGAATGGTGACGAAAAGGCCTTCAAATTCCCCATGCCTTCTCTACATAAAGGAGAACATCGTTATGATGTTTCCTATTCGGGGCTTAAGACCGCAGTAATCTATCATCTTTCCTCATATCTAAGACCCGGAGCAGAGATTACACCAGAGAATATAGCTGCAAGCTTCAGAAAAACAGCAATAGATATACTAATATCCAGGCTATATCGTGCGATTCATGATACGGGTATCCATACAGTTGTCGTGGGGGGTGGGGTTGCAGCCAACTCATACCTAAGGCGAAAACTCGAAGAAGAGCAAGATTTGCATGTCTATTTCCCTCCTCTTTCGCTCTGCGGAGATAATGGAGCCATGGTTGCTGGAATTGCATGGCATTATTTTAGGCGAGGCGAGATAGATGGCTGGAACCTAGCTCCGAATTCTCGTTTTGCAGATTTCAAATGGCATAAGGAAGGTAATTGATGTATACCCTCGCAGAGGTTGCCCATGTAGCCATTACTCAGTGTCTGGATGTAAGAAAATCTGAAAAGCTCTTGATTATCTCCAATCCTGAGACCGAACAAGAAGAGATAGCGAGAGCTTTTGCAGAAGAGGCTTCTTCGATGGGAGCGCAGGTGCAATTCTTGCTTCAGCCCGTCAAAACCCAAGAGGATTTTGCAGAAGATAAAGTTATCAACGCAATAGAAGAAAGCCCAGATGTAGTGCTGTCTATTTCGACAGAAAAGCTAGGCAAAGATAAAGCCAGGCTTGCATCGCCTCTTTTGGCTCCAGATGGTCGCTCTTATGACCATATCTTCAATTATCTATTGCACGGCCTCAGGGCACTGCGCGCAGTCTGGACACCTGGAATTACAAAGGACATATTCCTAAGAACCGTGCCAATAGATTATGAAGAAATGCGTAGGAACGCGGCAGAACTCGCAAGTCTCCTCGACCAAGCAAGCACAGTCCTTGTCCGGAGTCCTGGAGGCACCGATATTGTATTCTCGGTATTCGGACGCAAGACGATGCTGGATGATGGCGATTTTCGCTATCCGGGCAAAGGAGGGAATCTACCTGCCGGTGAGGTTTTTATTTCTCCGGCTCTGAAATCGGCAGAAGGTACGATTGTGTTCGATGGGTCTATTGCGGATATAGAAAAAGATATTGTCATCGAGGAGCCAATAGTGTGCACTGTACGGGGCGGCTATGTTATCGGCATCGAAGGCGGAAGCGAAGCAAAAAAATTAGAAGCAGCCCTGATGCGAGGGCTTTCAATGGCCACCGGCCTCGCAGGTGCGACAGGAATGGCTCCGGAGACAGCGCTATTATATGGCACAAATGCTCGCCACCTGGGAGAATTTGGTATTGGACTCAATTCTGCTGCTCGTATTTCGGGCAATATGTTAGAAGATGAGAAAGTTATGGGTACCATTCATTTTGCAATTGGATCGAATTACGACGAAGATGCGCCAGCTCTTATTCATCTGGATGGACTAGTAAGATCACCCACAGTGGTGCTTCTCATGCTCTCTGGCGAAGAAAGGACCATCATCGAACAAGGTGTTCTAGCCGTGTAAGCCCTATTCATTGAAATACGAGCCCTTCTAAGTTTTCCATCAGCAACCGCTATTCTACAAAAACATAAATATCGTTATACTTCCACAACATGGAACAGAACAGAGATATTCATTGGGCTGATCAAACAGCTAAAAAAATCTTGGATACATGGGGCGAAAAAGACCTGTATACCTGTGCATCGGGGATTACTCCTTCGGGAACTGTCCATGTTGGAAATTTCCGTGAAATGATATCCGTAGAGCTCGTTGTCAGAGCACTTAGAGATAGGGGCAAGAAGGTCAGATTCATTTATAGCTGGGATGATTACGATGTTTTCCGAAAAGTACCTCTCAATATGCCAAATCCCGAATTACTGGAAAAATACCTCAGATTTCCGATAATTATGGTACCAGATCCTTGGGGACGCGATGAATCCTATGCTCGTCACCACGAGGTCGATGTCGAGAAAGTGCTGCCCGAGGTAGGAATCTACCCTGAGTTCATTTACCAAGCTCAACGATATCGCTCGGGCACTTATGCATCGAGCATGCGCCGTGCTCTTGAGATGCGCGAACACTTAAAGACAATCCTCGATAAATACCGCGATGAAGACCATAAGATTCAAGGTGAATGGTGGCCTATCTCGGTGTTCTGCTCGAACTGCAATCGTGATACCACCGAGATCGATGATTGGGATGGCGAATGGGGCTTGAGCTACCATTGCGAAACTTGCGGTTTTCTAGAAAAGGGTGACCTACGTACGCTCAAGGGAGCAAAGCTCCTATGGCGAGTCGATTGGCCTATGCGTTGGGCTTATGAAAAGGTCGACTTTGAGCCTGCAGGCAAGGACCATCATTCTCAAGGAGGTTCTTTCGATACCTCGAAGCATGTGGTCGAAGAGGTTTATGGCAGAAAGCCACCAGTGACCTTCCGCTATGATTTTATAGGTATCAAAGGCTCGCCCGGCAAAATGTCCTCATCAAAGGGCAAGGTTGTCGATCTTCAGGACTTGTTGAGAGTCTACCAACCAGAAATAGTTCGCTATCTCTTTGCTGGCACTCGCCCGAATACAGAGTTTGTGATCAGTTTTGATCTCGATGTGATTAAAATCTACGAGGATTACGATAGAACTGAGCGCATCTATTGGGGCGTCGAAAAAGCAAAGAACGAAGAAGTCGAAGCTCTCGAACGCCGCATCTATGAACTGTCTCAGGTAGATAGGGTTCCTGAGGAGATGCCCTATCAAATACCATTTCGGCATCTATGCAATCTATTGCAGATTCACCTGGGAAACATCGATGCCGTGTTATCGCTTCTTCCGGGATTAAAGCCTTCGCAAAAAGCGCACGTAGAGCGAAGAGCTCAATGTGCCTGGTATTGGATAACCGAATGCGCACCAGAGGACTTCAGGTTCTTCCTGCGTAAGCCAGGTGAACTCGCCTCTCTCCCCGAAGCCGAGGCAGCCGCATTGCGACGCCTGCGTGACGAGGTGGTAGAAAAGCTCGATACCTATGCTACCGAGAACGATATTGCCGAGGCAATCTATGCTGCGGCTCAATCCAGCAATATAGAACCTAAAAGACTATTCATTGCAGCTTATCAGGCTCTCATAGGTAAGGATCAAGGGCCGAGGCTGGCAGGCTTCCTTAAAACACTGGGAAAAGAGAAAGTCCTATCGATTCTAAAGCCCTATTGATAAGGGATCTACAGGCTATCTAGTGTTGCTCTGAGCCTCAAGAAATTCCACCTCGTGTTCAAATGTCTTCATGGCGCTCTGCCAGAATTCGGGTCTTTCGATATCGAAACCTGCGCGCCTTGCCACTTCTGCGGCAGGTAGAGAGCCCGTAAACCGCAAAAGCTCACGGTATTTGGCCGCGAAGGATTGGCCCTCTTCTTTATAGATACTATAGAGCCCCATTCCGAAGAGTTGACCAAAAGCGTATGGAAAGTTATAGAAAGAAAGCCCCGGAATATAATAATGGCCTTTGACCGCCCACATATAAGGATGACGTTCATCTTCTCGCAGAGGCTCTCCATAAGTTTTCGCTTGAGATTGAAGCATTAGATCGCTTAAGCGATCTGGCGTTATCTCGCCTTTTGCTCGCTCTTTAAATACATCATGCTCAAAATAATAACGAGAAAGGATATCTACAATCACCTGGCAAGCATCCTGTAGATGAAGCTCGATCAGAGGCACTCTGGCATCCTCTCCCATAGTAGCCATGGCGGCATTGGAAACCAGGGTCTCAGAAAATATGGAAGCAGTCTCTGCTAGCGTCATGGGATACTGAGAAAGCAAGCTTGGCAAATCCTTTATATTCTCGTAATGCCATGCATGGCCTAGTTCATGTGCTATGGTTATAAGAGAAGAGTAAGAGCCATCGAAATTGCAGAGGACTCTGGCTTGTTTGGCAGCAGGGAAGTGTGTGCAATATGCACCGCCCACCTTCCCCTCACGGGGAAGCGCATCGATCCATCTGTTTTCGAAGGCTCTTTGGGCAAAGCTGGCCATTTCTTTATCAAAAGTGCCAAATTGTCTGACGATGAACTCTTTTGCATCTGACCAGGTATAGCTCTGAATCACGGCTCCTTGGTTCTGTAGGGGTGCAAATAGATCAAAAAATGAAAGTCGATCAAGACCCAAAAGCCGCGCCTTGGCGCACAAATAACGCCGCCACATAGGAAGAGACTCCTCCATGGTAGCTATCAAGGCTTCGAGTGTCGCCATCGATATCCTGGCTTGAGCAAGAGAAGCATCGATAGCGCTCTCCCAGGCTCTCCTCTTATTCAAAGTCAACACAGTGCCCTTAACGCCATTGAGAGCGGCTGCTACCGGTATTTCATATGTTTTCCATATGGAAAGCTCGAGCCGATAGGCTTTCTCGCGAATGTTGCGATCCGGATCATAGGCGAGATTTCTGAGCTCTACCATTGTCTTGCGTTCTCCTGTTGCTTCATTCCACACGGCACTGGCATTTGCAAGGATCGAATCCTGAAGCCGAGACCATGCATCGGCTCCTGAGCGACCAAGATCCGCAGCCAGGTCTTCAAGTTGAGGTAACATCTGATGCTTTTGGAACATCAGTGCCTCTTCAAGTACAAAAGTGTAGTCTACGAATCTGGCATCATGTGATATGGCTTTCTTAATTCTCTTTTCATAACGAGCTAGCATATTGCGGAAGAGCACGAGGATCGTTGTGGCAGGAACTAGAAGCTCCTCCACTTTTCCGAGCTCTTGAATCACAAGCGAATCCCTTGTGTCGGTGGTAAAACGCGCCTGGACATAAGCAGAGAGCGTATCTGCAAGCGTCTCGAGCCGATCTATCCTGCTTAGAAGCTCGAATAGCCAGTTAGCCGTCCCTTTTGCATCGGAAGGCGGCTTAGCATCGGTAAGATCTCTTTTCAGCGTTTCCAAAAGGCTCTTGAGCTCGTTTTTTGCCTTTTGGTATTCTTCGGATTCAAAGCCACGGAAAACATCGTCAAGATTCCAGCATGGTACTTCAACCGTGCTTGTCATAAGACCTCCTCCTTTGATATGTGCATTTTCTGGTAATAACATATTCAAGAATTAATCCTCCTCATAAATGAGGCTCTCACCCTAGATCCATTTTTGATTCCCGTCTTCCCAATCTATGAGCTCTTCAGGTCTAAAGAAAAGATCAATTTCCCGAACAGCGGATTCCTTCGAATCGGAAGCATGGATTATATTGATACTAGTGTGCATGGCATAATCCCCTCTGATGGTACCAGGGAGAGCTTGTTCTGGACTTGTAGAGCCACACAAAAGCCTGAAAAGCTTAATTGCCTGATCCGCCTCAAGAACCATTACCACAACAGGTCCTGACACAATATACTCCAGAAGGTCTAAATAAAAAGATTTCCCTTTATGTTCGGCATATTGTCTTTCGGCAAGCTCGATTGTGACATTCATCATTTTCAAACCTATGATTTTGAAGCCCTTTCGTTCGATCTTCGAGATTATCTCTCCAACAACACGCCGGGATAAGACACCGGGCTTGAGCATCGCAAATGTTCGCTCAGCAGCCATTTCGCATACCTCCATATGCTATTTTGCCAGATAAGATATAGATTCAACATTCAAAATAGCATTCTTTGAATCATAATGTCATCACAGGGCTACGCATATAGCTCAATTGATTCTGGTTTCCTATCATTAAGAGCGCGATATAGTTTCCCCTCAATCTCCCATCAATCTCCTTACTCGATATGTTTGAGAATTCTGTGATATATTCTGCTTAGCTTACTCAAAGAAAAAGAAAGGAATTTGGCCTTGATGCGATTTCTACCAAATAATAGAAAAGAAAGCAGAATAAAAAATACCTCGATTGCTGACATTATTCTATTAGCAGCAATCTGTATTTCTGTTGTCTCCTGCTCCTCCGTGCCTAAGGAGATAGCCATTGCAGGGATATTCGATCGTTTTGAAAAAACGCCGCATGTTATTTTACGTTCAGGAGATATTTTCCTTCGCGATATAGCTGCATGCTTAGATGATTCAACAATCCAAGCTATTGAAACTATTGCTTCTGATAAATCAAATGAATCAGAAAAAAAGAAAGAACCTTCAAAACCAATCGATCATGCTAACATCGACAAGCTATTGACTAGAGCGCAAGTTGTAGGAATAGGAGTTTCGCTCACCGAAACAGGCCAACCAGCTTTAGAAGCGGTATTTGCAGGAAATTTTCCTGATCTCTTAACTTCCCTGTCTTTTAGCCTTGATTCCAACTGGAAGAAGATCAATGGTGGCTATGCTCTAAAATCAGGAAGTCTATATGTCCGCAATCCAAACCAAGGCCAAGTTCATCTTGCAACATGGGTGCCCCCTGCATCCCCTATCACTAATCCCGGAGCAAGCGCACTGGCTGCCAAGAGCGGAGTTCTAGCAAATGCTATGGATTTTGCGATATATATCGATGCTAAATCTACAATTGTCAGTCAGTTACCTATTATGGAAGGGGTCACTTTGCCTTTCGAGGGCATTTTGATGAGTGCAATCCGGGAAAAAACAAGTCCTCCTAAAGGCGACCCTTCTGCTATGTATCGCACCACTTTCCAGATACGGATGAAGGATGAACAAAGTGCACGCACATATAAGCCTATCGTTCGTTTTCTTTGGGTTATGCTGTCTTCTAAACTAAGCTCTTATGGTATTGCCATTTCTCCAGAGATTGCGATTGAACAGCAAGGATCGATCTTCATTAGCCAGCCTGTCATGATCAGCGCACGGCAACTCGTAGATGTTGGTCTTTCTATCTCGACTTTCGATAATTAGTGCCAGAGTATAAAACCCTGCGGGGCGGGCTGAGCTTTTGCAAAAGAAGCAAGCAGGTCTGCAAGAAGGGAAGGTACCCTAAAAGATGGATCAGTGAAAGCAGAGTAGTTTTCGTCCTCGCTCTTGACTTCTTTTAGCATATAGTTCATCCGCGGCACAATTCGAATGGCAGCCTCCGGTCTTGCTTCGACAAGCATGGAAAACTCCTGCCAACTGACTTGAAGATCGTTTTCTCCATAAATGAGCAGAATTGGAATTCGGACTTTTGCGATTGTCTCTACAGGATCAAAGGCAAGCCAAGTTGCCAGCCAGTCTTTTCTGCTCGGTGCGAAAAAATCTGCAAGCTCTGCTGGGACATCGATCAAAACTCCATTTTGGACCAGGCTCTGCGCTGCATTCAATGCTTTTTTTCGAAGATCTTCATCCAAGCCTGCAAGAGACTGTTTCAAGGTCTCTATCGGACTCTGACCGCTGGCATCGATCACGGCAAGACCGTCGACAAGTGAGGCAAGCCTTTCGTCGTTCAAAGCTGCCATGGCAATCCATGCTCCCTCGTTCATGCCAGCTACTATCAGCCTTCCATGTCCGGGTATAGCTGCGGCAGCGACGATTACAGAGCTAAGATCTCTGACGTGCTCAGAAAAGCTGGTCATGCGACCTGGCTTTTCGAGCTTGTATGCTTCGCCTGCACCTCGCTTATCATAGCGAAGAGTTCCAACATTGCGCATTCTCAACATATTGGACAATTGTTTCAGGGAATCGTTTTTCCCAGGTACATCCACATTATTCCCATCCCTATCTGCCCTGCCAGCACCAGCTACTAGCAATATGAGAGGAAAATCAGATGAAGAATTAGGATCGAGAGAAGGGGTCTCGCTCAAAGGAAAGACTAGAGTGGCGGGAAGTGCTCCATCCTCTATGGGGATATCCAAAAAAATCGAACCCGGATCCACTGACGAATCTTGCCTTTGTACATAGAATGACCCATTCCAAGATCGCCCTCTGACCGAGCCAACTATGGCTCCTCTATGATTACTCAGAGGAGGCAAAAAAGATGAGGAGTAAGTGCCAACAAAGAGTAGCTCTTCATCTCCTTCTAACGCGTCAAAAATAAAGCTGATCTGTTGAGTATCGAAGCTATATTCATCTATAGGGTAAGAATACAAGCCTTGTTCAGGAATATCGACCAATAATCCTCTATCCTGAGAGAGAATCTTCAAGGAAAACTCAAAACTTAAAGACATCGATTGTTGATCCTTCGGATAAGAAGGAAGTTTTGGCGAAGACTGCTCTTGTGCAACTTCTCGCAATACTAGCGCACCTTTCCATACCCCTGGCACAATCTCCTCTGTTCCTGCACTTTTGACAGGCAAGATTGAGAAAATAGTCAAGATAAAAAACAAAAACCAAAGGCTCGGAAAAAATCGGGCTGTCTTCCGGAACCGAGATCCCGAAATAATCATTTTTTCAAGAATCGCCCAATCTTTGAAATAAAAGTATCATAGACAGTCTCGGGATCAGGGCTGCCATCAATAACCATTAGAATTCCCTGGCTAGAATAATATTCTATCAAGGCTTCGGATTCCTTGTGATATGCCTCGAGTCGAATTTTGACAGTTTCTTCCCTATCATCGTTCCTCGTATATAGTTCACCTCCGCACAGATCGCAAATCCCTTCAGTTGCCGAAGGTCTTGTAACTATATGATAGATGGCTCCACAGGTCCTACATACTCGTCTTCCGGTAAGCCGAAAGAGGATCAAACCGTCATCTACTTCAAAATCCACTACTGAATCCGGTTTTGAAAAGGAGGCTAGCGCTTCTGCTTGAGGAATCGTCCTTGGGAAGCCATCCAAGATATAGCTTTGCCTTACATCCGGCCAAGATAGCCTTTCTTTTACTATGGCGATTGTCAACTCATCGGGTACCAGAGCGCCAGAGGCAAGTATCGATTGGACCTTCAGCCCAAGTTCAGTCTTTTCTTTTACCGCTGTCCGAAATATATCACCTGTGCTTATCTGAGGAATACCCAGCCTCTCTGAGGCCATTCTGGCAATTGTCCCTTTGCCTGCTCCAGGAGGTCCGAGAAAAATCAATTTCATTGACTGAATATTCATAAAATACTTATACAACACTTCAAAGCTCGAAAAAAGAGCTTGTCGTGCCTTTTTTTCATCTGCATCCAAATCAGGCAATTTCTTCGATATTATTGTCGATCCGAAGACCAACTTTTGTGCAAATGATAACGAAAGATTATCTCCATCCTTTCTCTAATGGAAGCAGTCGGCAATACAATCGTATAGGCTTGTTTGGTTCGAAAATCGCTGCTCGAGGGAGCCTCTACACTGAAAGGATCGATGATGATCTGGATGTCTTCCTCTTTCAAGGCCTTTAAGTAGGAGTGCATTTCCGGTATATCTCCTCGTTGCACAACATATATAGAATGCTGATAGTCTACTTTTGATTGCTGAGCTTCTTTTCTCCAGATTCGCATATCTTCCGAAATCAGACTTGCAGCTATCGGAAGCGCATCTGAACCTATTAAATGTGTCAATTCGAGAGTGTATCCACTGTGCATTGCTATAAATCTTCTTATTATTTCGATTGTATCAGCCTGCATGCCTAGATCTAATGCCTTAATAAAGGAGTCGAAAATACCCTCAATCTGCATCTTCGCTATCGAATAGCGAAAAGCATAATCGGTTTTAAGAGGCTTTGCTGTATCAGGCGAACCTTCGGGTACTATAACTACGAAATCTGAGTTGCTTAGATCAGAGGCAAGAAAACGCAGAGCAACGGTGAGATGGGTAAGCTGAAAAGGATCAAATGAACCAATATAAATACAAGCGCGAATCTTGCCTTCATCGGCGTGAATAACCCTTGGATATTCCGCAATATAGCTTGGCTTTAGCCTTCCTTTTGATATTTTTTGGTCTAGGCCTTCAAGCTCTTGTATGAGCAGCCTTTCGTAGTAGGAATAGTCTCTGATTTCATCGCTGGTAAAGTAGTCCGAACTGGCATTCTGATCGAAGATGCGTTTCAATTTTCGACCCAAACAATCTACACTCTGGTTGGCGAATTTAGCGGGCCATTTGGGACGAACAATAGAAATCCCTTCATCTTCTCGGTTATTCAGAGCCATATCTATACTATTGTATAAAACCAGACTGGATGCAATACTCTTTTTATCGATATTTTACTATTTATTGAGATACAATGATTATGATTCGAATTTGCCTGTTCTATAATTATGATTTTATAGATAAATTTTTCTTGACAAATATCCTAATCGATATAGAATAATAAAAGATGTCAAAGGAGGTAGCATGACAAAAACAATCTCCAATTCGGAATCCTTGAATGTTGAAAGCATCATCGATTCATACAAAGGCAAAAATGGAGGCCTGCTTGGAGCCTTGGAACAGGCACAACAAAATGACCCCAAAAAATATCTCTCCGAGACGACACTAAGGGAAATCTCCAAAAGACTCGATATACCTCTATCTAGAGTATATTCAGTGGCAACATTTTATTCTTTCTTCAGTTTGAAACCGCAAGGCGAGCATGTCATTATTGTCTGCCGCGGTACAGCATGCCATACAAGAGGCTCCCTTGTGCTCCTAAACGAAGCTCTCTCCAGACTTAGAATAGCAGAATTCAATGAAAAAGAAGAAAATTCGGTGACGAGCAGCGATAATCTAATCACGATTCGCACGGTAGCGTGCTTTGGCCAATGCGCTCTTGCACCCGTCATAATGGTCGATGGTGTTGTGCTATCGCGAATGACTGTCAGTAAGCTCGTCTCTCTTCTGGAGAAGATCAGAAGGGGGGGTGGGCGATGAACAAGAACACCGATTTGGGATTTCTAGCACAGGAAGGCTTTAGCCATTTTCATGGCGATACTCCTTGGATTTCTGTGGGAATGGGAACCTGTGGCATAGGCTCTGGAGCCGATAAGGTCTGGGAGACTCTTTCTCAGAAGACAGAGAATACCAATATTCGTCTGCGTCGTGTTGGATGCTTTGGTTTTTGTGCAGCTGAACCCGTTGTAATGACATGGAGACCGGGAAAGCCGGTTCTTTTCTTTACAGAAGTCAATACATCCAAAGCATCGCGTATTTTTGCTGGTCTTTCATCCGATCTCGGATATGAAAAGATTGCAAAAATGGCAGAAGCTAAGATCGAAGAATGGGACTTCAGGACATCTAAGGTGGATTTTGGCGAAGGTTATGATTTCCTCCCAACATGGAAAGATATCAACTTCTTCAGGGATCAAGAAAAGATCATTCTACGCGATGCCGGAATGATCGACCCGGAATGCATCGAAGAATACATCGCCGTAGGAGGATACGGAGGCCTGGTTCGAGCTCTGACTTCCATGCCACCAGAGGCTATCATCGAAGAAGTGAAAAAATCCGGGCTGCGCGGACGAGGCGGTGCAGGCTTTCCAACCTGGAAAAAATGGTCGCTCATGCGTAAATCGCTTATCGATAATCCCGGGGAAGCCTATTTGATCTGCAATGCAGATGAAGGAGATCCTGGTGCTTACATGAACAGAAATGAGATCGAATCCGATCCTCATATGTTATTGGAAGGGATGCTACTTGGCGCCTATGCAATGAATGTAAGCAAAGGAATTGTCTATGTGCGTGCGGAATATCCATTAGCTGTCTATAGGCTCAATTTGGCCATAGAAACGGCAAGACAGCATGGACTTCTTGGAAAGAACATACTTGGATCCAAATTCTCGTTCGATATAGATTTAGTGACCGGAGCTGGAGCTTTTGTATGTGGTGAAGAGACCGCACTCATAGCCTCTATTGAAGGCAATGCTGGAAGACCAAGACCAAGGCCTCCATTCCCAGTGGAGAAAGGTCTTTATGGTCGTCCAACCTCGATAAACAATGTTGAAACTTGGTGCAACATACCAGTGATAACAGCCAGAGGAGGAGAGTGGTTTGCGGGTTTTGGTACTCCTATGAGTACCGGAACAAAGGTGTTTTCCTTTGTCGGAAAAGTTCGGAATACAGGCCTTGTCGAACTTCCTCTTGGCAGCACGCTTGAAAGCGTAATCTATGGTATTTGTGGAGGCATGGGCCCGAAGAGAAAAATCAAGGCTGTACAATGCGGTGGACCATCCGGAGGTTGTGTGCCAGCGAGCCTATTCAAGACTCCTATCGATTACGAACACCTTAATGAGCTCGGGGCAATTATGGGATCGGGTGGCATGGTGGTGATGGATCAAGATAATTGTATGGTCGATGTAGCCAGATATTTTACAGGCTTTGTATCGGGAGAGTCTTGCGGAAAATGCACATCATGCAGAGAAGGTACTTCCCAAATGCTGCATATTCTCGAAAAGGTATCCGATGGTGAAGCGAGTGAGGAAGATCTCGACACGCTCGAGGAACTCGCAATAATAGTCAAGGACTCTTCTCTCTGCGGTCTTGGGCAAACCTCGGCAAACCCTGTTCTTACAACCTTGCGCTATTTTAGAGATGAATATATAGAACACATAAAAGGGAAACGCTGCCCTGCTGGCGTTTGCGAAAACCTATACATTGCTCTTTGCGAATCCTCCTGCCCCTTGCACATGAATATTCCAGGATACTTGCAGCTCCTAAAGGAAAACCGTATAGAAGATGCTTTTGAGCTCACTCTGCGGGAAAATCCTTTGCCCGGCACAATTGGACGTATCTGCCACTTTCATTGCCGGATGCGCTGTCGCCGTGACATGCTAGACGAACCTGTATCACAGGGAGAGATTCACCGCTATCTTGCCGACACCATGTATAAGATGGGCAGAGAAAAACAAGTATATACGAAGCTTCTCAAAGAAAAATTGCCCCCTAGCGGCAAGAAAATTGCCATAATAGGAGCAGGACCCGCTGGCTTGACGGCCGCTTTCTACTTGGTTCGCCTTGGTCATGAAGTGACCATCTATGAATCTAGACAAGAGGCAGGAGGCGTGCTTCGCTGGGGTATTCCATCATATAGATTGCCAAAGGATATACTAAAAAAAGAGATCAATCTCATAGAAAAATTGGGAACTCGCTTTGTATTCAATACACGCATAACCGAGCCGGAACAGTGGAAGAAACTCTATGAAGAGAACGATGCCATAATAGTAGCTGCTGGCGCTTCATCCGAACTTACCATGAATATACCGGGAGAAGACGCTATCGGTGTCTACAAAGCCTGTGATTTTCTCAATGCGCTTGCGAAAAAAGAAAAGGTTCATACGGGAGGCGATGTAGTTGTAATAGGCGGAGGAAATTCGGCAATAGATGCTGCTCGCTCTGCTCTACGCCTCGGGGCAACGGTTAGAATCGTCTATCGAAGATCGAAGGCAGATATGCCAGCTAACCTGGATGAACTCAAGGGTGCCCTTGAAGAGGGTATAGAGCTAATCTGTATGGCTTCGCCGCTGGAAATCATGACACAGGAAAAGCAAGGGAAACATGTTGCAAGAGCCGTCCGAATTCAGCGTATGAAGGCAGGGCCTATCGATTCTTCAGGACGTCCAACACCTATTCCTACAGATAAAATCGAAGACATTCCTTGCTCTATGGTTATTATGGCTATAGGTGAAAAAGTAGAGATACCTGGCATAGAAGTTTTGGGCGTAGAACGTCTCAAGAATGGGCGCATCAAGGCTGACCCCTTCTCTCATATAACATCCAACCCAAAAGTATATGCCATTGGAGATGCAATGCTCGGTCCTGCAACGGCAGCAGAGGCAATGGGACAGGCAAAAGTCGTTGCTGAGATAATTGACCAAGCATTAAGCGGGAAAAAGCGCTTCGACAGCCTATTTCGATGCTTTGATTACAGAATGGAGATTCCGGCTAATACTAGCAAGCAGAAGATGACTCGACCTACAATGCTCCCAATCAATGCACGCAAGGGCAATTTTATGGAGATTAATCTTGGCTATACCGGCGAGCAAGCGCGAATCGAGGCTGATCGCTGTCTTCGCTGCGATGTGAGGGAACATAGACGTGAACCTCGCGGCAGCCTGGTTGGCGACTAAAGGAGGTACACCAATGGAAAATCTGATAGATATAACGATCGATGGACAGACCATAAAGGTCGATTCAAACGAGAATATCGTAGAAGCCTGTGCTCGAGCCGGCGTCAAGATCCCGACTCTCTGCTTTCTCAAGGATATTTCGGAAAACGCCTCTTGCGGTGTATGCGTTGTCGAAGTAGAAGGAGCAAAATCCCTTTTGCGCTCTTGCGTGCAGAAACCTACTCCCGGAATGAAGATTCGGACATCTAGCCCTCGAGTTATTCAAGCACGAAAAGCAGCGGTCGAACTACTGCTTGCAAACCACCCAGATGAATGCCTTTCCTGTTTAAGGGCCGACACTTGCGAGCTTCACACCATGGCCAATTTACTCGGAGTCCATGCAGATAGGTTTCCTGGCTACAAAAAATACCCGCCTCCCGATAATTCTTCCGAAGGCATCGTACGCGACGATAGAAAATGCATCCTCTGTGGACGATGTGTCTCGGTCTGTGAGGATACCCAGGGCGTAAGCGCGATTGCCTTTACGGGGCGCGGTACTCGAACCAGAGTCGCAACTTTTATGGATAGAGGATTAGCTCAAAGTGCCTGTGTCCAATGTGGCCAATGCTCCTTGGTATGCCCGACCGGCGCCATAACCGAGAAGGACGAATCGCAGGATGTCTATGGCGCGCTTGGAGATTCGAGGCTTTCAGTGGTAGTCCAAACCGCCCCGGCAATTCGCGCATCGCTTGGTGAAGCTCTTGGCCTTCCCGCTGGAAGCCTTGTAACCGGCCAGATGGTTGCGGCTCTTCGTAGACTTGGATTCTCAAGAGTCTTCGATACACAGTTTGCGGCTGATCTCACCATAATCGAAGAAGGAAACGAGTTGCTTGAGCGGCTTTCTCATGGCGGAACCCTGCCCATGATCACTTCCTGCTCACCAGGATGGATAAATTTTATCGAAGGCTTCTATCCTGATCTGCTCAATCATGTCTCTACCTGCAAAAGCCCTCAGCAAATGTTTGGCGCAGTCGCTAAGACATATTATGCACAGAATGCCAATATAGCACCCAAAAATATGAGGGTAGTCTCTATAATGCCCTGTACAGCCAAGAAATATGAAGCTAGACGCAAGGAAATGGACTCCGCATGGGACTGGTGGAAGGAAAAAGACCCGGAAACCACCGGATTGCGCCCATTCTTCGATGTCGATTGGGCTCTCACCACTAGAGAGCTTGCCCGTATGATAAGGCTTGCGGGTATAGACATCACAGCCTT
>JAAYWE010000073.1 GCA_012516755.1 Treponema sp. | reverse complement strand
TATCTCAATTTTTTTTATTGGCCTAAGAGCAAGGTTACCCATCAATGATGTCGATTTTAGGTCTTCCAGTGAGCTTTTGCGAGAAATGACATAGCTGGCTCCCACTGTCGCAAAACCAAGAGCCGATGAACCCGAAAGAGTGTAGCTCTCGAGAATAGGCGGTAGAGTGGCCTTGAAACTCAAGCGTTCGGTCGTGGACCCAAGCTTTGCGGCCAGCTCCGCAAGTATAGAATGATCAGATATCATATTTGGATCCCATGATAACCAATACAATTTATAAATAGGATAGGCATCTACTCCGCTGCCATCGAGGCCTTCGTAGGCCAATTTGGCTACCTTCCCTTGGATAGAATAAGAGACTTTTGAGGCAGAAAAGGTATCGGATTTGATGAACGGTTCCCATGACAACTTGGTCCCGGTGTTCCAGTTAGCCGTATTGTAACTGTAGTCCGCAATTAGAAAAGGATGTACAGTTGTGGCATTTACGCGTTCATCGTAGAGATAGGGTCTATATTGCAGCTGCCCTAATATACCGGTCGAAATCTGAAAGGTCAATCCAACGCTATCTATCGAATAGGTAGAGCTCAGATTAGTGTTGCTGCGGCCACCGTATAACCAATACCAGCTTTCAAAGTCGATATCTTGAGGTTTCTGCCATTTGGCATTATAGAATCGATCTTCCAAAAAACTGGAATTCGTATTAGTCCATTTCAGCGACATGTTTTTGCTCTGCAGAATAGTACCAGACATAGAGAAAGCTGTATCAATAATGCGCGCACTATCGGGATAAAAGAAGTATCTTTGCGGATCTACCGCATTGAGGCGCTTCTCTGTAGGATTCATACCGGCTGTTGAAGCATATTTTCTTTTCCAATTGAAAGATGACGATAGATTGGAGAGCGTAAAAGCAAAACTATTTTTCTCAATAAAAGGATTCCACGACCACGAAAGGCTTGCTTTTTGTGAAAAAGAACTGCGTTCATCTATTGTCTTGAGGGAAGAACTGCCAAGGATAGAAAAAAAATCATAGGATTCATTTCGATCCATAAAATCCTGTTCAACGAATGGATCGGAATAAAAAGGCAAACTGATCTGCCACTTTATTCCCGCCTTATTCTTTTTAGAAGAGGCTTCGAATTTCATTAGAATGCGCATCGGAAGGTCTATCGATGAGAGCTTCCATCTATTCCAGACCGAAGCATAGTCACCGGCACTATCATAAGGAGAATAGTAACCCGTCGATTCCAGAAAAACAGAACGCGAAAAGGCAGCTCCAATAAGCCAAGAAATATCGTATGGATAGGTATTTGCCAATTCTCCTCTTAGCCCAGCAAAAACCCCCAGGGCTGAATAGACATCCCCCAAAATCGCTATATTTGTCTGGTTCTTGCTTTCATCAGCAGGCTTAGTTTTGGAAATATAAGAACCAAACGAGCCTGATGTTCCTTCGGTAGTGGATAGCAGGGAAGATTTCTGTACTTCAGAACTCTGTGCTCCCTTAAGATAGGTGGTTGTCTGCAAAAAAGCTCCAGCACGAGATCTAAAACCGACCACTGGATGAAATTCCGATGCCTTAGAGGGATAATAGAACATAGGAAGCCATATGACTGGTATCGCACCCACATATAATATAGCGTTCGATGCTGCCCAATCTCCAGATTCGAACAGCCAGATCTTTTTTGCTCGCAGAATATAATGAGGCTTTATAGCGTCGCAGGCAGTAAGAGAGCCATTGGCTAATGCAATCACCTCTTCGGATCTGGAAATCAAAGACTCAAAATGTACTATGAGTTTGCGGGAACCTGGGGTGGTAGACTCCATGTCGAAAGAACCATCGATAAAGACACCAGAGTTATCATCTAGATCTACGGCTATGGATTCTCCTTTGTAGATATCTGTTTTGGATTCGGTCCGACGCGTATATTCTACATCGCCATAAGCTTTTACTTCTTTTGTATCACGATTATAGACGACATACTGAGCCTTTATCGAATGCGTCACTCCGCCGGAGTCAATTAACCGGATTATTAGAGGCCCTGTAAGACGAAGCTCTTTTGTTCCGTTTTCGAGGCTAAAATACTCGGCACTTGCAGCTTGCTCGATGGTTAAAGTTATATCGCTATCGGATTTCTGCACAACCTCTTCAGGTTTATAAGCTCTATTGTCATTTTGAATCTGAGCTTGGGCAGCACAAGGCACAAGCAAGATCCGAAATATAAAAATAATGCCAATTATGCGCCGCATCGATTCGTATGGTATATGGAAAAATGCGGGGTTGGCAAGAATACCATTTCTCTACTAGCTCATATGTTCAGCAATCTGCGCAAGTACTGACCTGTATATGAATCCCTGCAAAGGGCAATTTCCTCAGGAGTCCCTTCCGCAATTACCATACCGCCTCTTTCACCTCCTTCGGGTCCGAGGTCGATAATCCAATCGGCCTGTTTTATGACATCGAGGTTATGTTCAATCATGACTACGGTATTTCCACTGTCTACAAGTCTACGAATTACCTCGAGCAATTGGCGCACATCAGCAAAATGCAGCCCTGTTGTAGGTTCATCCAGAAAATAGAGCGTACGCCCAGTGGCTCGGCGTGCCAGTTCGAGAGAGAGCTTTACTCTTTGTGCTTCTCCCCCGGAAAGCGTCAGGGCAGATTGTCCCAGGCGAATATAACCAAGCCCCACATCGACCATCGTCTGAAGTTTATGCGCAATCGAAGGGATATGAGCAAAGAATGTTCTTGCTTCTTCAACCGTCATGTTGAGCACATCGGCTATGTTCTTGCCCTTAAAACGCACATCCAGGGTATCGGAATTAAATCGCTTCCCATGGCAGACTTCACAGGTGATATATACATCTGGCAGAAAATTCATCTCGATCTTGATTGTGCCATCTCCCTGACAATGCTCACAGCGCCCACCTTTGACATTGAAACTAAACCTCCCTGGCTTCCAGCCCCTTGCTTTCGATTCGGGCAAGCTTGCAAACAGTTCCCTGATGGGTGTAAACACACCAACATAGGTGGCAGGATTCGATCTAGGAGTCCTTCCTATGGGGCTCTGATCGATGTTGATGATTTTATCTATGTATTCTATTCCTTCGAGGCTCTTATAGGATCCTTCACGGATCGCGGAGTGCATCACACGGTTGGAAATAGCCGGATATAATACATCAGACAAGATAGTGCTCTTTCCCGAGCCTGATACACCCGTGATACACACAAACCTTCCAAGAGGAATCTTTACATCGATATTCTTGAGATTGTGCTCGCTGGCGCCCTTGAGGGTGATGCAAGCGCCATTCCCTTTTCGCCGTTCTATAGGAACTTCGATCTTGAGAGAACCCGCGAGATATTGCCCTGTAATGCTCTGGGGATTGGCAACAACCTCTTGCACGCTGCCTTGAGCTACTATATAGCCTCCGTGCTCGCCCGCTCCGGGTCCAAGATCCACAATATAGTCCGCTGTTCGAAGCATTTGTTCATCATGTTCTACAACTATGAGGGTATTTCCAAGGTCTCTAAGATATGTGAGTGTATCGATGAGGCGCTGATTGTCTCTCTGATGAAGACCAATAGATGGCTCATCCAGAATATAGAGCACGCCCACGAGAGAACTGCCTATCTGTGTGGCAAGCCTGATTCGCTGGGCTTCACCACCTGAGAGAGTCGATGCCTGGCGCTCAAGCGTGAGGTATTCAAGCCCCACATTTTGCAAAAAACCAAGGCGTGCAATAATCTCCTTGAGAATCAGCTTAGAAATTTGAGCTTCAGTATCTGTTAGTCTGAGAGACTTGAAGAATTGGACAGAATCCTCTACGGGCATGCATGAAATCTCGTAGATATTCTTGCTCCCAATGGTCACGGCTAGAGCTTCCGGCTTCAATCTCTTCCCATGACATACCTCACACTCTTTTTCGACCATGAATGATTCTAGCCAATCCTTTATGTCGTTGCTTGTCGATTCCATATAGCGACGACGGAGGTCCGCCAAAATTCCGGGAAACCTAGACTCATACTCGAAATATCCGGTCTTATCCCTATTGTTGTAGCGAACATGTATATTATCATCAGAACCATAGAGAATAGCATTCATCACATAAGAAGGTAGCTTATCGAAAGGAGTATCCAGGCTAAAATGATAATGATCGGCTAGCGCTTCGAATCGTGAGCGGTTCCATGCCGAATTAGGATTATAGGCTAGACAACCTCCTTCGTTGAATGACAAGCTTCTATCTGGAATAACCAAGCTGGGATCAAACTCCATGTTCATGCCCAATCCACTGCAAGCCGGACAAGCACCTTGTGGAGCATTGAAAGAGAAAAGCCTTGGCTCCATCTCTGGCAAAGAAATACCACATATCGGACAAGCGCCTTTTTGGCTAAAAAAATCTTCTTTTCTTTGACCATCCATCTCGCGCACGATGATCACAATGCCATTTGCTATGCCGAGCGAAGTCTCGACCGCCTCAGCAACTCTGCGGCGGCTCTCTTCTGATAACAAAATGCGATCCACCACAAGCTCGATCGTATGCTTTCTCTGCTTTTCGAGGACAGGAGGAGATTCGATATCTATGAATTGCCCATCGATCCGTGCCCTCAAGAAGCCCTGTCTAAGAGCATCCTCCAGTATTTTTTTATGCTCGCCTTTCTGGCTTCGTATTACCGGAGCTAAAACTTGTATCTTTGTGCCCATAGGCCATGAGAGAATAACATCAAGAATTTGGTCGACACTTTGCTCGCGAATCTCCCTACCGCAGGAAGGACAATGAGGAACACCTATTCTTGCAAATAGAAGTCTCAGATAATCATATACCTCAGTCACCGTCCCGACAGTCGATCTGGGATTGCGAGATGTTGTCTTTTGCTCGATCGAAATGGCTGGAGAAAGCCCCTCGATATAATCGACATCAGGTTTGTCCATCCGCCCAAGAAATTGCCTTGCGTATGCAGACAGAGATTCCACATAGCGCCGCTGGCCTTCCGCAAAAATCGTATCGAAAGCCAGAGAGCTCTTTCCAGAACCCGACAATCCCGAAATGATAATTAGCTTATTTCTCGGGAGTTCGAGGTCGATATTTTTCAGATTGTGTTCCCGTGCACCTTTGATGATCAGTTTGTCCATTGTTTGAAAATCATACTGTGGTCCCTGGCATAAAGACAAGTATGCTTGACAGATGTATAGCTATTCAGGCTCTGCTAGACATTGAACTTGAAGAACATTATGTCTCCGTCTTGAACCACGTAGTCGCGCCCCTCCTGTCGCATCTTGCCTGCTGCCCGTACAGCAGTCTCCGAACCATAATCTATAAGATCATTGTAATGATAGACTTCAGCCTTAATAAAGCCTTTTTCGAAATCGCTATGAATAACGCCTGCCGCCGTCGATGCCTTATCTCCAGCCTTAATTGTCCAAGCGCGACATTCGTCTTCTCCTGTTGTGAAAAAAGTGCGAAGACCCAATAGTCTGTATGCCGCATGGGCAAGCACATCAAGCCCTGGCTCCTTGAGCCCTATGCTATGAAGAAACTCAGCTCTTTCTTCTGAATCCTCTATGTCTGCGAGCTCTGCTTCGTATTTGCCGCAGATTACAACCGCCTCCGAACCCTGTTTTTCTGCAATCGATTTTACTATATCTACATATTTGTTATTGGCCATTCCCGATTCATCGACATTGCAGACGAATAATTCCTTTTTGAGAGTCAATAGAAAGCTGCGCCGAGCGTAATCTACCTCTTCAGGCTCGAGAATAGCCGTAGAAGCCGGTCTTCCCTCTTCCAAGATAGGCCGCAGCTTTTGCAGCACGGCAATTTCCTTTTCGATATCCTTCTTGAGATTAGGGTCTTGAACCTTGACCTGGCGACTCAACTTATCCAGCCTTCTATCGATGCTCTCCAAATCAGCCAATGCAAGTTCGGTATGAATAATCTCGATGTCATCGGCTGGATCTATCTTGCCTGATATATGAACCACATTAGGATCATCAAAACATCGTACCACGTGTGCTATCATGCCAACTTCGCGAATATGGGAGAGGAATTGATTACCAAGACCCTCTCCCTTCGAAGCTCCTCGAACAAGGCCTGCGATATCGACAAATTCGACCACCGCAGGTACTTTTCTTTTTGGTTTGAATATATCAAAGAGCCTATCCAAGCGCTTATCCGGCAGTGGAACAATACCGACATTGGGATCTATCGTGCAGAAAGGATAATTCGCTGTGTCCACTTTTGCCCTTGTAAGAGCGGAAAAAATGGTGGATTTGCCCACATTGGGCAAACCCACAATCCCACAGTTGAGCGGCATTAGGGCATTCCTCTAATTGCTGTATTGATTACCAAAGTATAGCAAGGACATATTATACAACAAGTACCATGCCCGCCATCTAGAAAAATGAAACTCAGGAATATAATTTTGAAAACATATATTTACGAATCATAAAAACTGAAGTAGGATGAAACAAGAACCACAAATCAAGGAGGACTTATCAATGCATGACCTTTCTGTGTATTTGTCCGCAAATGCCCATAATATGAAGAAATCTGTAATCAGAGAATTGCTCAAGCTCACTAATCAACCAGATATCATCTCATTTGCTGGTGGGCTTCCTGCGCCGGAGACCTTCCCCGTTGAAGACCTCAGAGAAGCAAGCGATCAAGTCTTTAGAAAATACGGTGACAAGATCCTCCAATATGGCACAACGGAAGGCGATAATGATCTCAAAGCCAGGATTATTGAATACGAGTCATCTCACGGCGTTAATCTCGATCCAGATAATATTCTCATAACTTCGGCGAGCCAGCAGGCTCTCGACATGGTTCCAAAACTCTTTCTCGACCCAGGAGAATATGTAATTGCGGAGCGTCCTACCTATCTTGGAGCCATTCAGGCAATTCAATCCTATCAAGGAAAGGTGCTTGGCATTCCCTTCTCTCATGCCAACGATGGCTTGGATATGGATGAACTCGAGAAAGAATACGCTCGCGCTAAGGCTGAGAATAAGCGCATAAAATACATCTATGTAATTCCGGATTTCCAGAATCCCACCGGAGTATGCTGGAGCCTTGAAAAACGTAAGGCTCTTATAGAATTTGCATATCGAGAAGAATTATTCATCGTTGAAGACGCTCCATATCGAGAGCTTAGATTCATGGGTGAATCCATTCCTTCCTTGTACCAACTAGAACTGGAGATGCAGAACCTTGGCATTGTGGTTGGCCTTAAGACCTTCTCTAAGATACTTGCGCCTGGTACAAGAATAGGATGGATTCTAGCGCGTAAGGATATCATTCAAAAACTGGTCGTTGCAAAGCAAGCCGTGGATCTCTGCACAAGCCCCCTCACGCAGAAGATTGTCGCCCAATTCCTGGCAACAGGCAAACTCGAAGAAGTCTTGAAGAATACTTGCGCCATCTATCGCGATAAGCGCAATTTCATGCTGCAAAAGCTGGAAACCTATATGCCCAAGCGTCCAGATCTCACTTGGACAAAACCAGAAGGTGGCTTATTCTTGTGGCTCTCTCTGCCTAGCTACGTCGATACCGATAAGATGTTTTACAAGGCAATCGAAAAGAAAGTCGCATATGTGGTAGGGAGTTCATTCTATTATGATGATCCTGAAGTGAATTCCATGCGCATCAACTTCTCCTATTCGAGCTACGAACAGATAGAGGAAGGAGTTAAGCGCCTTGCCGATACATTTAAAGAAGAAATTGAAGAGCACGAGGGTCATCTCTGAAGCATGAGACCGATCTCTGGCGCATGAGGTTATCTCTTAGGCCATTATAGTCTAAGAAGAAGGATTGAGTCAGAATATACAGCTCTATATTGGATTAAGCGCAACGAACATGCAAAGATAGGTCTACCTGTATGCACTCGAAATTATAAAATCGGTGATAAAATAATATTTTATTTTGAACTCATATTGTCACAACCCATAGAAATTGCTATTTTTCTCTAGCAACAGCTATCTTTTTCAAAGGTGAAAAACCATGCCGATAATTCAGGTGATCGATGTAAAAAAGGACTATTATCTGGGGAATGTCGTTGTTCCCGCACTTAGAGGAATCTCATTTGCTATTGAAAGAGGCGATTTTGTCTCTATTGCAGGGCCTTCGGGCTCGGGAAAATCGACCATACTCAATATAATTGGCCTAATAGACATTCCAACTTCAGGTGAGCTAATCATAAATGAGAAGAATACTAAGGGCCTTTCTGATAGAGAGTTGACTCGCTTTCGACATGAAGTACTTGGATTTATTTTCCAATCCTTCAATCTCATTCCTGTCTTGAATGTCTACGAAAATATCGAATTCCCGCTGCTGCTCGGAAAGACCAAAATCCCCAAAAGCGAATGGAAAAGCTGGATAGATTTTCTCATAGACGAAGTAGGTCTTTCCGATTGGCGAAATCATAAGCCCAATGAGTTATCTGGAGGACAACGCCAGCGCGTTGCAATCGCAAGAGCTCTTGTTACTAAGCCTTCTATTGTACTGGCCGATGAGCCAACGGCCAACCTCGATTCCACTACCGGCGAACAGATAATCGACCTTATGAAAAAAATAAACCGAGAATTGGAAACAACCTTTATTTTTTCCACTCATGATGCAAAGATCGTCAACATTGCCGACCATGTTATTCGCTTGCGCGATGGCATGATCATTGGCAATAAGCGAAATGGTGAAGATATCCTTGAAGAAAACGCATCTATCGCGTCTGCGGAGAATTGAGCATGCCTATCATCTTTAAAATAGCTTTCCGCAATATCAAAGCCCATAGATCCAAAAGCCTCATCATCGGAGTCTTGTTAGCAATGGGAGCCATGGTATTAGTACTTGGCACAGCATTTATCAATGCAACCGAGGAAGGAGTGCGCTCAACATTCTCAGATGTATATACTGGAGATATTTTTATCTCCGGAATTTCGAGTGATGGCCCTGTATCTCTGTTTGGCGTGACTTCTACAAGTGGCATGGCAACGACGCCCATAATTCCTGAGTATGACAAAGTGATTTCCATCGTAAAATCGACTCCACATCTAGAGAAGACTTCTTCGCTCGCAACAGGCTTTTCTCAGGTGATTCGCGAAAATGGTGATCAGGAAACAGAAGAAGACTCTCAAAAGAAGATAAAACCTCAAGATCGGTTTCTGTTCCTTTTTGGAATCGATGCAGCGAGCTATTGGGATCTCTTTGAAACCGTAGAAATCGTTGCGGGAGAGAAATTGAAACCTGGGCAATCTGGCATCATGATCAATGAGAGCCAATTCCATAAATTCTCCGATTGGTTCGAAAAACCTCTTTCGATAGGCGATCCTTTGCTTATTCAGGGTTTTTCTACAATCGGTTTCCGCTTGAGGGAACTTCCAATAGTCGGTATTTTCCGGCTTAAAGAACAGGGTACGGCACCCGAACAACTTGCTTATATAGATATCGAATCTCTCCGCGTTATGAGCGGTATGACTGTTGGAGCCAACGAACCAATACAACTCAAGCCCGAACAGACAAGTATGCTTTCGATAGAAGATCCCGATGAGCTTTTCAGCGATGATATAATCGTGACTTCGGAGACTTCAAAACATTTCGATGTCGCTTCAATCTCTAGGGAATTATCCAGGCCCAGCGAAATAGATCCTCTAAAGCCCGATGAAGGAGCATGGCAGTTCATTGTAGGTAAGGCTGATTCTTCCCAGAATATAGATCGCATCATCTCTTCTTTGAATAAGGCTTTCGAAAAAGAAGAGATCCAAGCTATTGCAGGTAACTGGCAAGTAGCCGCTGGCCCATATGGTCAGTCGGTAGATATTGTTCGGATTATATTTGCTGTTGCCATTGTTATCCTCTCTATCGTCGCCATCATAATCATAATGAATACCTTTGTTATTTCTGTAATCGAGAGAACAAGCGAGATTGGCACCATGCGCGCCATTGGAGCTGGCAAAGGTTTCGTGCGCACTATGTTTGCGGCTGAGGCATTGGCTCTAGCATTGGTTTCTGCTTCGATTGGGGCAGGACTAGGCCTCCTGATTATCGAAATCCTTAAATCCCTCCGAATCGAGGCGACGAATCCATTTTTCCTTGTTCTATTTGGCGGGCAATACTTAAGACCAATTGCCACGGCAGGAAATGTAATTTTTGCAATAATACTGATGATAGTGGTAGGCTTT
>JAAYWE010000072.1 GCA_012516755.1 Treponema sp. | reverse complement strand
ACATGGAGCTATGTGCGCAAAGCGGGTACGATTATCCTCGCCGTATCTGTACTCATGTGGGTTATTACATCGTATCCAAAAGCCAAGGGGATTGATGACTATGCGCTGCAAGTGCGCCAGGAGATTGCCACCGCTCATCCTGATTTTGATGAATCGCTGATTGCTGCAAATGTTGAGATACTCCTTCGTCAATATCAGCTCGAACGGAGTATCGCGGGAAACATAGGCAAGATAATCGAGCCGGTAATTGCGCCCATCGGCTTCAATTGGAAAATTGGAATTGCGCTCCTACCAGGCCTAACGGCAAAGGAACTTGTGGTCTCTACATTAGGTGTACTCTATGGTACGACAGTAAATGATGAAACAGAGGCGAATTCTTCGCTGCGCCAAGCTCTTCGCAATTCTCCAGATTGGTCCCCGCGTATAGCCCTTGCTCTTCTGATTTTTATCCTGGTTATGCCACCATGTTTTTCATCTTTGGCTGTAATACGCACCGAAGCCGGTGACAAATGGCTAGCTTTTCAAGTTGTATACTCGCTTGTCCTGGCTTGGGTGCTATCCTTCCTTGCCTCGATGGCAGGGCACCTCTTAGGATTGGGCTGAGGTCTGTTAGAGCTTGAATGTCACTCCCGCACCAATCGTTAGCCCTCCGTAATTTGGAAACAAGCCAGAATCAAGAGATGCCCAATAATCATATCCAGCGTCTAGAAATACACGCATATTCCTGTTGATCAGATATCCAATCCTTGCACCTGCCTGGAAGCCATAATGAGATAGATAATTTGTGTTCGTATAGCCAGTAATAGCTTCTGTAATATACAAATATGTAATGCCAGCACCAACATATGGTGCCACATGAAGCCTCCCGAGCGGAATCATGTATTCGCCACCAATCGCGACATTTACTGGTATTGCTGTTACGCTAAAGAAATTGAATGCGAGATCTATTGGCATCTGTATACCGACATAGGGCCTGAATGGGAAGAACCCCCTGGCTATGGTCGCTCTCAAACCCGGAAGCATCTCTTTGCCACTCATGTGAAAATACAAATCGAGATCTGAACCATATTTTGCAATCTCTTTCAGCTGCGTATTCTGGCCGACCGAGCCGCTCTTATAGAGTATGCGCCCTGTGGAAATCTGGCTGCTTACATCTGTGATCATTATCAGTCCTGTTTCCTGCGTATCCTGGATGCCGCCAACATTCCGGATCTCTACAATGGCATATTCATCGCCCTTTTTAAGTCCCATGTTGCTGCCAAGTTGGATTTTGACCGTAGAACCCGAGACCTCCAATATTCGCGTACTGATCTGGAACTCGGGAATTGATCTGATTCTATATTCGAGCTCAGCTGGAATCGCGTCTATTGCGGCCTTAACCGCATCATTAGGATTCTTCTTATCGCTGCCCGAGGTATCGATCGATTCGATTGAGATAACCTTTGCATCGTGTGCTGCATCGATGAAAGTTATGCCAGTGGTTATATTGCATACCCACGCGTTGGAAGTGGAATCCCAATTGACCTTAAAATTCGTTACAACAGGCACCACAACGACGAAAGCTCCAGTAAGACGCTCGAACTCCGCTTTTGTAAGAAAGGCCTCACCAAATTGATACTGCTCCGGAAGCACGAAATTGGCTTCTTTTGACCTGCGCAGTGTATCGATAAATTCTTGTACCCCGTTCGATGAGAGTCGCTGTGTTGTTCCAAAAACATTGAATCTGCCAATCTTAGCGAACACTTCCTGAATCTTGAGATCGATTGTACCCAATGCCTGAGATGGAATAAGCCATCCATAATAGCCCAAAGCAAATACAGCAATGTCTTGTTTTTGGCTTACGACAGGTTGTGCTTGTGTACTCGCAGACTGCGCACTTGCAGATTGCCCAGCTGCACCAAATAATATTGCTCCAATGAATAGCAATGCAAAAAACAAAGCATATCTAGACGATCTCATACGATAACCCTCCTTTTTGGGCAATCCTTTTAAGCGAAACTATATGATGAATTATAGGATAAGTACTCTAGAGAAGTCAAACAAATTATTGGTGCTGCTCACCTTAAGTGGACAGTTCTCTTTACAGGAGACCGTGCTGCTCACCATGCTGCTCACCCTTGAATGTCATTCTTGAAAATCATGTTGCGCTCTCCTTGAAATGGGCTTATCATTATTATGCTCAAAAAAACCATAGATAAGGAGGTCTTATGAAAAGATTCTTTATGGTGCTCTGTGCATTGCTTGCTATGACTTTCACATTATCCGCTCAGAGCAAATCAGTCGATCTGACATTCATCGAGACAAGCGATATTCATGGCTCGATTTATCCGTACAATTTCATTACCGCAAAGCCAGCCGGAACATCGCTTGCGCAGGTGGCAAGCCTCATCAAAGAGGAACGTTCGGTACCAGATGCTGAGGTGGTGCTTCTTGAAAATGGTGATTCTCTTCAGGGACAGCCCACAGTCTACTACTATAACTTTGAAAAGACCGATGGTCCTCATATCTGGTCTCAAGCGGTGAATTTTCTCAACTACGATGCTGTGAGTGTAGGCAACCATGACATCGAGGCTGGTCATGCAGTCTATGACAAACTCTATGAGGAGCTACAAGCGCCGGTAATCTGTGCAAACGCCATCAAACCCGATGGAACGCCCTATTTCGAACCCTATGCTGTTATAGAAAAAGCTGGAATAAAAATAGCAATTCTGGGCATGATCACACCCAAAATCCCAGACTGGCTACCCCCACAGTTCTGGACCGGCATGCAATTTGAAGACATGGTCAAGTGCGCTCAGAAATGGGTGCCCATCATTCAACAAAAAGAAAAACCCGACCTTCTTATTGGCCTTTTCCATGCTGGCGTGGATTATTCCTATGGAAATGTTGGACGCGATACTCCGAACAATGAAAACGCCTCGCAGCTAGTAGCCGAAATGGTACCTGGTTTCGATCTGATCTTTGTTGGTCATGATCATCAAGGCTGGTCTGGTCAGGGCTGGGATCCGGCTAATAAAGCAAAGGTCGATGTAAAAGATCCTAATGGCAAGATAGTGCCTATCTATGGAGCTCTAAATGCAGCCCGCAATGTAGCTGTTGTAAAGATGAACCTAACATGGAATGATGAAACGCAAAGCTGGGACAAAATCGTGCGGGGCGGTCTTGTCGATATGAGTAAGTACCAACCAGATCCTGACTTTATGACCAAATTTCAGCCCATGTTCGATGAAATCAAAGCATGGGTCGACCGACCTATAGGCAAAATGGAAGGTGTCATTTCGAGTCGCGATTCGATGTTCGGAGATTCGGCCTTTGTCGATCTAATCCATATAATTCAGCTCGAACTCACTAAGGACCCGACACTCGGGCTTGCTCCAGCCGATGTTTCCTTTGCCGCTCCACTGTTTGCGGATGCTCAAATTCCTTCGAGCCCGGATGGAACTTTATATGTGCGCGACATGTTCAACCTCTATGTCTACGAGAACTTCCTATACACCATGAATCTAACAGGACAACAGATCAAGGATTTTCTTGAATACTCCTACCAGTACTGGTTCGATACCATGCCCAACGAGGGTAACCATCTAATAGCTTTCCAGAGAGACAAGGAGGGCAAGCTTATACTGGACAATCGAACCAATATGCCCATGACTGCCACTCGCTACTACAACTACGATTCGGCTGCCGGAATCAACTATATAGTCGATGTCAGTAAACCAGCCGGCGAGCGTGTATCGATCTATTGTATGTCCGATGGCCGAGCTTTCAACCCCAAGGCGAAATATACTGTAGCTATCAACTCCTATCGTGCATCAGGCGGCGGCGGACATCTGGAAAAAGGTGCAGGTCTGGATAAAGACACGATTCTCTCCATGAAGCTCGTAAACGGAGCCACAACAAAAGACCTTCGATATTTCCTCCTAAAGTGGTTCGAGAAGCAGGAGGAAACGATTACGGTATGGCCTCTCGGAAACTGGGAAGTCGTCCCAGAAGACCTGGCCGCAATAGGCAGAGCGAATGATTATCCGCTTCTCTATCCTTCGAAATAGAGATTGTCTGCTTTGAGCTCAGGCAGGGGCTGCCCAAGTTAAGCGGCAGCCCCTTTTTATTATGGATTGATTTTATTATGGATTGAATCATAGCTTTTTAGTATCGATGCTTCTTCTTGATTTTATGAGTCTTTATTTCTATATTGAAATCAAGAAAAGAGCTTGCCCGCATGGGAAGCTATCACAAAGCCGAGGGGCATAAGCCGCGGCGTCAAAAGATTCCCGAAAGGAGATAGAAAAATGAATAAGAGACCTTACATGGACATTGGAGCTATCTTCGATGACATTTTCGAAGCGGCCAAAGATTTTGGCGAAAGAGTCAAGAATTTCTCACCTGGCTTCGGAGGTCCAAATCAGGAAGGCGAAGAGTCAAGGCCGGGGTGCCATGGCATGGGTGGTGCATGGTTCGAGGCTCACGGAGACGATAATGTGGATTATTATCCCAACTATTCGTATCCGCCCGCTAATGTCTATATGTTGCCCGACAAAAGCCTTGTTTTCGAATTCGCGTTGGCAGGTTTCGACGAAAAAAACATAAGCCTATCTTTCCAAGGAGATTACATGGTCTTTTCCGCCAGGATCGAGGCTGAGAAACCGGAAGAAGGAGTGCGATATTTTAAGCGAAGGCTTAGGCTCAAAGATATCGACAAACAAAAGTACTATGTCCCCGCTGACAAATTCGATCAAGCTAAGGTAAAGGCAGCCTTTCGAAATGGAATATTAAAGATAACGGTTCCACCCAAGGATGTAGTCGATATACCTGAAGGTATCAAGATCGAAATAATAAAAGAAGGCGAATAACATTGGTAGCCTGAAACCGTGGACAAGAAATAACCTTTGATAGCAATCGAATAGCCTTTGAGAGAAGCGCGATCCTCACAGACCGCGCTTGTTTTGTCTACTTGTTTTGTCTACTTGTTTTGTCTATTCGAACAAACCGCTGCCTCTTAAAGACTGCCTCGATAAATCCAAAGCGAGCAACTCTTTTATGGCAGCGTAATTGTTCTGGTTACTATTACATCGATACCTGTACCTAGCGCGTCTTTAATGACAATATCCCCACACATGACGGGTAAGCGAATGCTCTGTTTCCGAAGCACGCAAAGCAATTCCGATATCATTTCTTTTGGAAATGCGTTCGTTGTTCTAACAGGGACACGAGGTACAATCTCAGATTCGGCAGCTGAAGAGTAATTTTCGGGCAATAACGCTGCACAGGTAAAGGTCACTACTCGCTTGGGATTCAGGACTTCCTCTCGGGCATACTGTTCCCCGCGTATGCAGCGATTGCCAGTAACCTTCATATTACCGAGCTCATCTCTATCGACAGAGAGATGGCAGCCCATTGGACAGGTAATACAAATCAGTTCTTTCATACAAGTGCGATCTCTAGGGTTGAATCTCGTCTTGCTGCTGCAAGATCTTCTGGCTTTAGTGTGAGGCTGAGCATCTCAGATGGTTGCACGTGGGCGAGCTTCCGCGATTTTACTTCTGTACCATCGAGACGCACATCGAGCCGCGCATCATTTTTGACAACGAGAGCGCGCATATAAAGCCTATTCTCACGCTCTGGGTTGACACGCATTGGCATGATATAGCGAATATTCGAACCGCTCTTTACGCGAATTTCACGCTCTGCCCTATAACCCGAAAGCCAAGCAGCAGCATTAGCGCCTGCTCTTCGCGCTTCTTCCACTACATAATCAACAAGATCATGAACATGTAGAACATTACCGCAGGCAAATACCCCTGGCATAGTTGTCATTAGCATACTATCGACCCAAGGCCCATTAGTAGCCGGATGGATCTCGATTCCTGCATCCCGTGAGAGCTCGTTTTCCGGTACAAGGCCGACGGATAAGAGCACGGTATCGCATGCAATCCGAAAGGCCTTCTCGCTCATAAGCGCTCCAGCTTCGATTGGAGCAATCTCGATACCCTCAACCCGGTCCTTGCCATATATATTGGTCACCATATGAGAAAGATATAGTGGTATATTGAAATCATTT
>JAAYWE010000005.1 GCA_012516755.1 Treponema sp. | reverse complement strand
GGCAGGAAACTGGAAATCGAGCCTTCCTCCGACATCGTGAGCAGGGATTTCTGCATAAGAAAAAATGGCCTTCGGATCGAGAATTCCATGAAAAAGCCCGCACAGATCATCGTCTCGCCCTTAAGAAAGCGCGAATTCTTTGCAAGAGCCATTGCGGGCGTACTCTGCAATGCCTCATACATGGATGGCGCCGCGGCTCTCGGGCTTTTCGACACGGTCATTGTGAGAGCGGCGACGCCTCTGCGTGGTTTCGAAAATATGGCGCTTTCCGAGCATCTGCTCTTTGGGCCAAACGATTTTGTCGAAATAGAAGGGCTAGACCGCAATGGCGATATCGTCGCAGATGGCAATCCCTATCTCAGAGAAGGCACACGGGGCGAAGTTGTGAGCTTCAAACTTTGCCTCGATATAGCGGAAGTCCTAGTTCCCAGATATCCCAGAGATCATCATTCAGAACCAGAGGGTGTCCTATGTCGGTAAAAAAGAAAAAGGGAGCGCAGGTATATAGCATCAAAAAGGAACAGCACAGAGCGGCGGCAATCTTTGTTACGCCACTGCTAATTACGCTCATCCTTCTGTTTGTGCTTCCTGTAATTCTTGTACTTATAATGAGCTTTACAAACTGGAGCATGACTTCGACGACTCGCTCCTATGTGGGATTTCGCAATTTCATCTTTGTTCTAAAGGACCCCCGATTCTGGAAGGCATTCAAGAACACGGCATACTATACTGCGCTGAAGCTTGTGTTGGACACATGCCTTGCGCTCTTCATAGCCGTGCTTCTAGACAAGAAAATCCATTTTAGGCGCTTTTTCCGTATTGCGCACTTTGCCCCTGTGGTTGTGCCTATAACTGCTTCGAGCCTAATCTGGCTATGGTTCTACGATCCTGGCATAGGTCCGTTAAACCAAATACTGAACTTTCTTGGTCTGCCTTCCATGCAATGGCTTTACAGCGAGAAAACAGCAATGCTATCGGTCATTCTCTTTTCGATCTGGAAAGGAATTGGTTATAACATTATTCTTTTTTTGGCTGGGCTTCAAAGTATCCCAGAATCCTACCTGGAAGCCGCTCGTATCGATGGAGCAAGCGAGCGGCAAGTGTTCTTCAAGGTAAAGCTTCCACTTCTATCGCCGGTGACTTCTTTTATAATCATGATGGGAATAATCAACTGCTTTAAGGTATTCACCGAAGTAGATGTAATGACACCAAACCACGGCCCCCTTGAGTCGACCCTTCTTATGGTCTCGTATATCTACGATCAATCATTTACACGAGGTAAGATGGGCCGCGCAGCAGCATCATCTCTCATCCTATTCTTGATGATCTTTGCGTTCACCATGATTCAGCGGCGTTTGGGGCGCAAAGAGATCAGCTTTGACTAATCGGAGGACTGGGATATGAGCAAACATTTGCGATCGCGCCATGCTTTTTCGCGTTATCCTTTCACGATGCTTTTTCTCCTCATTAGTTCTGCGTTCATGATCTTCCCCTTTGTCTGGATGCTGCTCTCCGCATTCAAGACACCGGCCGATGTCTACAACTATCCTCCAAAATGGATTCCTAGCTCGTTCAAATTCACTAATTTCGAAGAGGTGTTCAAGAAGATTCCCTTTATTCGATTCTATGCGAATAGCATCTTTGTCTCTGTCGTTCAGACCGTTCTTCAGATAGCGATATCCGCGATGGGAGCCTTCGCTTTTGCCAAGCTGGATTTTCCCCTAAAGAACAAACTCTTTGCATTTATGCAAAGTAGCCTATTTGTTCCAGAGATCGTCACTATAATCCCACTATTTTTGCTTGCTGCAAGTGCCGGCTTGATCGATACTTACACGGGGCTTATCGTACCGGGGCTGAACTGCGCCTTTACTACCTTGCTTATCATGTCTTTCTTCCAGACAATTCCGAACGAACTAATAGATGCGGCAAAAGTAGATGGCTGTGGCTATTTCCGAGTATTCCTTGAGATAATGCTACCCAATTCTAAGACAGCTATTGGCACTGCATCGCTTTTTGCCTTTCTGACACATTGGCGTAGCTATATGTGGCCTCTCATTATCACAAATGATGTAAAGATGAGGACTTTGCCAATCGGGCTCAAATATCTAGTCTCGGAAACCGGAACGGAATATCAGGTGCTAATGGCTGCTTCGGTTATGGCCATAGTGCCTGTATTGATAGTTTACATGCTCATGGAAAAAGAGTTTGTGCAATCTATTACGCTGACCGGACTTAAGACATGAACAGAGAATTCGTTATGGATATGTGTGCTCCCAATAAAGGGAAAATGATACAGAGAATTCGGCACGCGCATGCGGGCCATTAATAGAGGAGTCATTCCTCAAGGAGGTAATATCATGAAAAGATCTGTTGTGACATGTATTGTGATGCTCACACTGATTGCGGTTGTGATCCCTGTGGGCGCGCAGACAAAGCTAAAGGTATGGTTCGCGGTTTCGGGAGATTCGGGAGAGGCCTTCAAGGCGCTCCTCGAAAAATATAAGGCGGCAAATCCAAATGTCTCGATAGAATATTCCTATTCGGGAAACTATGCAGATACGGCTACAAAAGTCAGCGCTGCCTTGCTCTCGAATACCGCTCCGGATGTGGCGTTAATGGCAGCTGGGCCACTCTATACCGGTGCCAGAGGCGATTTCTTCATCGAATCCAAACTGAACGATCCTGACTTCAATAAGGATGACATCTATCCAGGTGTATGGGACTATGCAAAATACAATGGAAAAATCTGTGCGGTTCCCTATGGCATCTCCACCCAGGTGATGTATTACAACAAGGCCATAATCGAAAAAGCTGGCATAAATCTGAAGAACCCGCCCAAAACCTGGAATGAATTCTTGCAAGTGGCAAAAACTACGCAGGCAAAGGGAAATATCACGGGAACGCACGATTTCTGGGGCTTCGACGTGACGGATGTACCAT
>JAAYWE010000071.1 GCA_012516755.1 Treponema sp. | reverse complement strand
CTGTCTTTATTCTTCCGCCTTATCGAGATAGACAAATTGCAAGGTTTTTGGATTTATTTGCTGTCTCTGTATCGAACCTAGAGGAGCTTATCTATCGCCATATCGATCCGCGCATAATTCTGGCTCTTGTAAGTGTGCGTGAAATAAAGGAGCCTGAAGAACTATCCGAACTCGAGCGAGCGGTATCTATCACCAAGATCATCCATGAAGAGCTTATGCATGAACTAAAGGCTGGATGGACAGAGAAAGATGCAGCTGGTTTTGTGTCATCTCGCGCCAGCGCGCAAGGCTGTGAACTCAGCTTTGCCACTATCGCAACCTGTCGCGCTTCGGTTCTGCACAATTCCCCCACCGAGCATGTTACCACAGAGCATGATACATTTCTGTTAGATGCTGGTGTGGAGACGACTTTGGGCTATGCGGGGGATCTTACGACGACCTTTCCTGTAGGACCGAGCTTTAGCCATCAATCGAGAGAAATATATCAAGTGCTATATGAGACCCTCCAGACAGCCACAAATGCGCTTGCTCCCGGGGTGAGGTTTATCGATGTGCACAAGATTGCTTGTCTGACCATAACAAAAGGCCTCTTATCTCTAGGCCTTATGAAGGGGGATCCGGTCGAGGCAGTTGAATCTGGTGCTCACGCACTATTCTTTCCTCATGGTTTGGGTCATCAGATAGGCTTGGATGTACATGACATGGAAGGTCTAGGCGAAGATTATGTAGGATATGGAGATGAACTAAAGCGAAGCGAGCAGTTTGGATTGAGCTCGCTCAGGCTTGCAAAGACCCTTAAGCCAGGGATTGTCCATTCGGTCGAGCCGGGGATATATTTTATACCGCAGCTCATACAAAAATGGCGAGCTGAGCGGATTTGTGAGAGTTTTCTAAACTACGATATGATCGAAAAATGGATGCCGATTGGTGGGATGCGCGTCGAGGAAGATTGGTGCATAACCGACAAAGGAGCCCGGAGATTGGGTCCGGCATTCGACAGGAGCATTGAAGCTATACAGAAAGTCAGGGCAAATAGATGAAGACAGTATTCGTCTCCGCATTTCTCGAGGATTCAATTGTTGTAAAGACTATGCTCGAATCTGCTGGCATTCCAGCTGAAGTACTCTCTGATCAGATGCTGGATATAAACCCCTTCTATTCGATAGAACCAAAAGGAGCAAAGGTAATTGTCCCGGATAGTTCGGAAGAAGATGCCAAAGCGATAGTCGCAGACTATAGGGAACACAAACAGTCGAATAAGTAATTCTCAATCATTTTGCCCATTATTATTAGGAAATGTTTTATGAAAAGAAAGTTGTTTGTTCCGATCACGATTACGCTGGCAAGTTTGCTTTTGATCGGACTATTGATCTATTCTATTCAGAGGCATATTGCAGGTCGGAACTTCGAGTCTGTCAATGATGCGCTCTCAAGTATCATTGAGATACAAGCGTATGCATTCTATAACGGTTGTCTTTCAAACAACCAGACCTATAACTTAGTTATACAAGGGGAATTTGCCGAGGCCAATGCCCTTGTACAAAAAGCAACCGATTCATTTTCTCTCATAGATCTGGCAGAAATTGTGGAAGGCAAACCACCATCGGATAGTTTTGATATCATTATGGATGGAGAACTGTTGCGCATAGAGTGTCCAATCCGCAATGATGACAAGACAGCCATTGTCCCAAATATGATTGGCGTGGCGATTATCCAAGCTCAGAGACTATTGAATACTGTCTCGGCTAAGGATTTCAGAATCGATCTAGCTCATGGCCGCAAGACTACTTATGGAATTCCAATATCGGCTAATTTTACCGGGAATCGCTTATGGGATTCCATAATTATAGCGCTATTGACAGGCTTTGTAGCGATTTTCATTTTTCAGCATTTTTATAGGAATGCAAACACTTTTCTGGACACTCGCGGTCTCGAATCTATAATCTATCTATTTGAGCAGACCGAGAGAATCTCAGCGAGCCATTCAAGGAATGTTGCCATGCTTGCTCTCTTTGTTGGTAAGAATCTTGGCTTTAGAGGCAAAAGACTCAAGGATCTCTATATTGCCGCATTGCTCCATGATATCGGCAAAATAGGCATACCAAACAACATTCTTACTAAAAACGGCAAGCTCGATCCATGCGAATTTGTCCAGATGAGACAGCATCCTGCCATTTCCGCACGTATTCTTAGAAGCTTCAAGGAATTTGAGCGACTTAGCCCAATTGTGCTCTATCATCACGAGAGAGAAGATGGTTCGGGATATCCGGAAGGTTTGACAGGCAGGGATATTCCATTCGAGTCTAAGATCATCGCTGTAGTCGATGTATTCGAAGCACTTATAGGAGAGCGTCCTTATCGCGATCCTATATGCCCGTTAAGCGCTTTCCAGAAGATGAGATCGATGCCACTCGATCAAAAAATAGTAAGTCTGCTTATGGACCACTATGGAGAATTGGATGGTTTTAGGCCACCGCGTTGGGCCCTGTCTTATAGTCCATGGATGCTCACTTCATGAGAAGTGCGAATATGAGCGCTTTGAAGCATGAATTTTGGATCCATCGGCTTTTCTATATGGATTTCTGAGATTACGACGAATAGACTGATACATATTGCAAGCATCGTAGTATCGTTCGGCATTCTTGAAACTCGAGAATTCATCACAGCGAAACAGCTCCAACAAAACGGAAAAGCGGGGATCTCTTATCAGCGCTTCTGTTTTTTGAACAGGAAGTATTGGTAATGCGGCTGGCATCATGTGATATCTGATTAGGAATTTGACATCTTCTTGGATTTCTTCTGAGAATCCTAGACGAGAAAGAAATTTCTCCGCACGTTTGGCTCCCAGTTCGGCATGTCTGTCGAAGCGATGGCCTTTTTGGCTTTTAGATTCTGATTTGCCAATATCATGGAGAAGTAGAGCAAGCGAGAGAGTAATATCGCGGGTTTTTCGATACGAAAATGTCTGCATAGTATGGTTCCATCCATTGCCCTCGGGATGGAAGTCTTTTGAATGATCGACATTGTCGAGAAGCGCGATTTCAGGCCATTCCCGAGCAATAAAGCCGCTTTGCTTGAGCACCTCGAATCCTGAGACTGGATAGGGCCCAGAGAGAATGCCTATTAGAAGATCTCTTTGAAAAAGTACAGATGGCGAAGGCGGAAGAGCGATGGATCCAATTGTTTTCGGAGGTAACTCGGATAGGGTAGCTAGAAGTGTGAAATCGAACAATGATCTTTCAATCTCAGAATATTCTGAGCTGGATGGTTGGATATTTCTGGCTTTTAGAGAATTGTATATATCGCCTTTATCATAATAAACGCCAGTAGAAGGGCTTCTTTTAAAATTCATCCAAGGGCTGCCCAGATTTTCTTCGAGCGCATCCTCGGTACAGATAAACCGTACTTCGTCGCATAGAGACGCATCGGCGTAAGGCAGATTAGGGTATTCTAGAACATCGAATACGCGGGCTAGCTCTACCAGCGAACATTGTACCGCAAGGAACTTTAATGGCCGAGGTTTCTCGTCCAAGTATGCATCAAGCGCAGTAATGCCATATTCGAAGAAAAGCAAGTGTGCTTCTTCGAGCCGTGAATAAATCTCAGTCATTTTCCTTGCACTTTCCTTGCATGACAGGAATTGTCGAAATGAGCTTCATAAAGAGCTCTGATTTAGGATCTGCTCCCAATAAAATCTTGTGCTCTTCATTCTCTCCCAAGCGATATGTCAAAGCAAAAACTGTAAAAGGAGGGCTAAAGAGAAAGTCAAAGAAATGTCTTTTGGGCAGTTCAATCGATGTTATCAAGGTTAAGGGCAAGACTATGTCCGATGCCGTTTCCTTAGGGACCTTAGGTGCGGCCATTCTAAAGAGCGATTGGAACCAATTCTCGCCCGGGGTAGGCCTGAAGCGGATAGACGAAGCGGTCAATACGAGAAGGCCCCATTCGCCCTGTGATTTCTTTGAGCTAAAATGTTGACCCATCGTCTTAGAGATAATCTTGTCTCCAATTTCCTGTTCGAAATTAGCCCAGAAGGCATCGACATCGGTTTGCATCATGATTTTTTCCTTTATCTGACACAGTCATAGTCTACTATAAATACAATTTCATTTCATCTCTATGCAAACGACTCATCATGCTATGGTTTAGTCATGAAAACAGCTCATTTTGCGGACGATCTATCGACCGGCCCACATCCTGGCATTATCAATGAGAAGATGCTATTTTTCTATCATGAATAGAATGGGCGGTATTCTGGCAGGTCTAGGTTATTCCACAATATTCGGCTTTTCTTTTCTTATGACAAAAGAAGCCCTAGAAGTGCTGAATCCGATGGAATTGCTCGCTATGCGATTTATCATTGCTGCGCTGTTGATGAGCATCCTTGTCATTGCGGGGATAATACAGGTGGATTTTAAAGGGAAACCCATCGGGCTTCTGGCGCTGATGTGCTTATTCCAGCCTATTGCCTACTTCACCTTTGAGACCTATGGACTTGCTAATGCGGCGACGAATGTTGCAGGCATAATTCTTGGAGCATTGCCTGCAGGTGTGGCAATAATGGAAGCTTTGCTGTTGAAAGAGCGTCTCAGCGCTCTTCAATCAGCTGGTCTTTCGATGTCGATAGTTGGGGTTATTCTTGTGGCGGTATTTGGACAAGGTCACAATACCGAGACAAAGCCTATCGGGATTATATTTTTGACCGGATCCATGCTTAGCGCAGTCTTCTTCAATATTGCCAGTAAGAAAGCGGCAGAAAGCTTTTCGCCGGTAGAACGAACCTTTGCGATGATGTGGTCCGCAGCCATTTGTTTTTTTATACCTGCGCTCTTTGAGAATATCAAGGGAAAGGGCAATATAAGCCATTTGTTTGGTGAATGGAATAGAATAGCGGGAGTCTGGGGCGGAATACTTTATCTAGGCATACTCTCCTCTGTGGGAGCATTTTTCCTCATAAATTATTCTCTCTCTCAACTCAAAGCCTCACAATCTGCGGTGTTCACCAACCTTGTAACGGTCATAACGGTGCTGGCTGGAGTCTTGATCCGAAAAGAACAATTTAGTTGGAGCCAAGGATTGAGTGTAATTCTGATAATATTGGGCATAGCAGTCGTGAACTCGTCCTTCAAAGAGAAAGCGAAATCCTAAGGCGCAATTTAGCTGAGGAGGCACAATGCAAGATGCTGCGTTCTATGACATTCATTGTCATCTTCTTAATCTATCTCATCCAGCCTTTGTATCGATTATCGAATCAATGCGCCATAGGCCTAGAGAGGTTATTTATTCGCAGATTGCATCATTCGACTATCTCGCTTCTTCCCTGCTCAAAAGGGGCGGTGAGAATTTAAGGAACCTTCTGGCTGTAATGGATAATGATTGCGCTGACATACTCTTTTTGCTAGAGGATGATCTCTCTGGCCAATTCAAGGAGCCAAAGAAGACACCAGGCTTTAGGCAAGCACCGCCTTTGCGCAATGGGAAGCTTTATATAGCAGATCAGCAGTTTTCTTCTTTCGTGTTAACTCCTCTTATCATGGATTTTCTCGCCCCTTCATCCTTTTCTCCGGAAACCTACTATAATCGTCCACCACAAAAATGGATCGAAGCCCAGATCATAGATGTATTATTTGCGATTTGCACATACCGGGAGAAACGACCGTCGGGCTTTCTGAAAATCTATCCCTTTCTAGGGATAAATACGGGACATTATACGGCAGAGGAGCTTTCTGCTTTTCTCGAACAGTGGTTGGGCAATTATACAAAGAGCGAAAATGATATCGAAAGGCGATTCCTTTCTTATTCTTTCGATGCGATTGCTGATTTTCAGAGTTATAGTATTTTTTCCGGAATAAAACTGTATCCCCCTATGGGCTTTGATCCATGGCCAGAGGATCCGGCGGAGAGGGAAAAAGTCGAATTGCTATATAGCTTTGCCGAAACCAAAGGAGTTCCTATTACAACTCACTGCGATGATCAGGGTTATCGCATCATTTCCTTGGAGGAATCATTGAAATTTACTGCTCCATCCAGATATAGACCCGTCCTGCAAAAATATCCGAGGCTAATTTTGAATTTTGCTCATATGGGCAAGCGCCATATTCGAACCATACGTGGCAACGAACAGGCAGATTGGCGCAAGGATATCTTCGACTTAATTATCGAATACCCAAATGTATATTCGGATTTTTCATTTACGGCCGGAGAACCTTCATTCTATGAGGAGCTGGCTTCTACGTTAAATCACCTAAAAGAGCCTGAGCAGGAAAAAATAATACAGCGAATTCTATTTGGTTCAGATTTCATGGTGAATCTTTTCAAGGTTCGTTCCTATAGAGATTATCTGGAGTATTTTTCTGAGAGTGTTCTAAGCGTAGAGAAAAAGCGCCTTTTCTGTTCGGTCAACCCGCGAAGATTTTTGTTCGGCGACCAAAAAGCATAATAGATCAGCGACCAATAAGCATAATAGGTCAGCGGCCAATAAGCATAATAGGCAATTTCAAGCCTAATCAAGGAGCATCTTTCTGCAGAATTCTTCTTATAATCCAGGAGGCCATCATATGGCCTGCTGTTTGGGGAACAAAAGGCATCGAACCTTGAATGATTCTTTTGGTTTCTTGAACGATAGGTTTTGTAGGAGGCTCGTCAGACCATACTACAGGAAAATCGAGAGGAATCTCCATTTTGCCAAGTCGCAGGCGGACTGCGCGGGCAAGAGCGCAGCCTTTCACCTCTTGCATTTTGCCAAGCTTGATCGACTCGGGCCTTATTCGGCCTGCGGTCCCCATGCTAGATATGAAAGCTGAGCGCTCGCGGTATAAAGAGGCGATAAGAATTACCTTAGGCATGATAGAATCTATGCAGTCTGCGTGAAAATCGCACTCGCGAGCAATTATTTGTGAAGCAGCTTCAGCTGAGAAAAATGATCTTACACTCATGATTTGGATTGCAGGGTTTATTTCTTTGGCTGCCTGGCTGAATGCCTCTGTTTTAGCTAATCCTACATATCTATTATAGCCAAAGGCGAGCCTATTGAGATTCGAGTATTCTACAATGTCATAATCCACAACATGGAGATATCCGACTCCAGCGCGAACAAGATCCAATGCGCAAGCAGCTCCGACACCGCCAAGTCCGTAGACTGCAACTTTGGAATCCGCAATTCTGGCAAGTCCATCATCACCAGCTATTATTTTTGTCCTATCGAGAAATGATCCTTCGTGTTTTTTGAAAGGACTGGTTTCTTCAAAGGGTTCTGTCATGTATTTCGCTCCGTTCTTCATATATTCTATACTGCTACGAACCTTGTTTATAAGGATTGAGAATGGCATTAGGAAGCCTTCTCATGCAATTTTTATACACAAGGTTCGTATCAGCAGTGAAGATATGCGGCAGAGAAATTTACAGCGAGCTCATGTCTCAATTCCTCAGAGCTCATATTGAGAACGGAGGACATCTTTTCGACAACATCGGTAATGTGTTCTAGGCTTGTATATTCGGCTCCATGAGGCCGTTGCCAGGGTGCATCTGTCTCGGAAAGAATTCGTGAAGTAGGCAGGCCCACCAAAGACTCGATCGCGTGCCTCGAATCTCTCAATAATGGTGTGCCAAAAGAAAAATAAGCGTTTATTCCTTTTTTCAAAATCATCTGAGCTTCTTCGAGTCTCCCTGGCCAGCAATGGAAGATGATCGAAGGCAATCGCCTAAGCTCGCGTCCGTAAGCCATTATGACATCAGTCGCTTTTCTTATATGAATTACGAGCGGAAGTTGGGTATAAGCCGACAGATGAACTTGAAAAAGAAAAGCCTCGAGCTGCAAGTGCATGGCTTCGGAGCTTCTTGACCGCAATGGTCCATCACCGAAGAAATCGAAGCCAGCCTCTCCTATGAAATCTACTTTTCTTTGCTCACATAACGTGCTGAGAAAATCTGCGTGCCGCATGTCTGGTTCTTGAGGATGAATTCCAAATCCGGCAATAGTAGAAGGCAAGTTGGCTCGCAAGACCTCGCTTTGCAGAAATTCTTCAGGATTATGAGATACAACCGCGCCTCGCCAATCAAATGGCAGAGCTCTTAGAGCAAAGCCAGGTTCATATTGCTCGAGGCCTACCAAGTGTAAATGCGCATCGCAGTACATGACAATATTGTGCAACTATAAAGCATGCTGGTCAACGTTTGTATCATCTTCTAATAGACCGAGTTCAATAACGAACAGATCGAAATGGGTAAATTCCCGAGACCGTAAAATCGTAGCTGCCAAGTCAAGCTTACTATTCTTTTGCGCTATGTCGTTTGAGCTTCTTTGTAGTAGTCATCTCGAGCGGGGCTTTGAGAATATGAATCCGGGTGATCTTCTCATAAGAGCGCAGCCTTTGGTTTACTTGATTTACGATGTCATGAATCCGCGTTTCGACCTGCTCTTGGGAAAGGTTATTCTGCGAAACCCAGTCTTGGTTGGGATAAATAAGGCTTTCGATTTCCTCAGCCACTGCCTTCCCTTCAGGTATATAGCCTCGAACAAGGATCTGGTCTATTTCATCAAAGAGCTGGAACTCGTTTTCGATTTCTTCAGGATAGACATTCTTGCCACCTTCGGTGACGATGACATTCTTTATTCTGCCCGCAAGGTATAGATAGTTCTCATCGTCTAATTTTCCGACATCGCCAGTTCGCAGCCAACCGTCAGGAGAAAGGACTTCCGCTGTCTCCTCTGGCATTTTGTAATACCCCTGCATTACCATCGGACCTCGGACCACGATTTCGCCGATACCATCCTCGTTGGGATTATCGATAATCATTTCCGTCTCCGGAAGCACCTTCCCAACCGATGTTTCTTTGTAATGCTCGACTGGATTGAGAGTTATTATTGGGGAGGTCTCAGTAAGGCCATAGCCTTGAACGAAGTCGACGCCAAGCTGGTTGTACTGTCTGAATACTTTCGGATCGAGAGGTCCGCCACCTGAGATACAAATGCGAATCGAAGATAGGCTAGCTTTTTCGAGAATGGAACCAAAGAAAGTTCTTCCAGGATTTACCCCGAAAGTTTTCTTGATAAAGCCAGAGATTGCCATTAGAGTCCGAATAAGGCCATAGGCTAGAGCACCTTTTTCTCTGACTCCTTTCAGAATGCCTGATAAGAGCTTATTGAATAGCATTGGCACTCCGAGGAACATAGTGATCTTGGCTTCCTTGAGATCCGATAGGATCTGCTTGACTACCATGCGTTTACCAAAGACAGTCTCAGCCCCGACCGAGAAAGACTCGATAAAGACTGCAAGCATCGTGTACGAATGGTGGATCGGTAAAAGCGCATAGAAGATATCCTGTTCGGAAATGTTAAGGTTTGCTTGAGCCAAAAAACAGTCAGAGACAAGGTTTTCATGGCTGAGCATTACTCCCTTTGGATCGCCAGTTGTGCCTGAGGTAAAAAGTATTGCTGCAGTGCTTTGTACCTCCACCTGAGGAGGACTAAAAGCAAAACCCTGTGGTGGCTCCAGATCATAGACAAAGGTTTCCATGCTCCTGGCAAGGCCGAAACAGGGCATTCCAGCACGACCTTTTTTAATATCATCGTATTTTTCCTCATCGATAAAAGCTGCTGTTACATCTCCGGCATCGATAAGTGCCATAATCTCTTGTGTAGATAGCTGATAGTCGATGGGAACAACAACTGCGCCTGCATAGAGAACTGCAATATACGCTACAGCCCATTCCGGCGAGTTCTTGCCTGTAACCGCTATATGACTGCCCGGACCCAGGCCAATCGAAGCGAGATACGAGGCAACCCTCAGGATAATCTCACGAGTTTCGCGATAATTGAGGCTTACTCTGTCTGGGCTATATATCGTAAAGCATGCTCGATCGGCAAAGCGATCCGTAGTGATGTCGAATAGTTGTGGAATAGTAGGCCATTTGCTAGTAAAAATACGACCTCGATATGCATCTAGGAATTTCCAAGGTTCTGTTTCTCTCATAGCAGACATTATGATACAGAAATGCGGCGTTGAAAAGAGGTTGAAACATGATTTTGCCCCCTTCCAAGTGGGCTCAGTTTTGCGGTATTCTTTTGTGCACTTTCAATCATTCGATCATATTGATGGAATGAGTGCAATGCGGAGGAGAGCATGAAATCAGTCGAGCTTGCAAAAGCTTACGACCCCAAATCATTCGAAGAGCGCATCTACGAAATGTGGAAGCGCGAAGGCCTTTTTAAGCCAAAGATCGACAAGAACAAAAGACCCTTTACCATTGTAATTCCTCCTCCCAATGTAACAGGGGCTCTCCATCTGGGGCATGCACTAGATAACTGTCTCCAAGATATCCAGGTTAGATATCGTCGCATGAAAGGAATTCCGACACTATGGTTGCCTGGTACAGACCATGCGGGTATAGCTACTCAGAATGTGGTGGAACGCAAGCTTCGTAAAGAAGGACGAGACCGTGAGTCTATGGGGCGCGAAGCTTTCATCGAAGAGACATGGAAAGTGGCGAGAGAACATCGAGCCTTTATCGATAATCAGCTTGCCAGAATTGGATCTAGTCTTGATTGGAGCAGGGAAAGATTCACTCTGGATGAAGGATTATCGAAAGCTGTGCGCGAAGTCTTTGTAGCGCTCTACGAACGAAATCTCATATATCGCGGCGAATACCTGGTGAACTGGTGCCCATCCTGTGGCACCGCTCTTTCGGATGACGAGGTGGAGCATGAGGATGAACCAGGTTCTCTATGGTACATCTGGTACGAGCTCGTCGATGGGCCTTGTCGGGAATGTCCGAGTGGCAGGATCGAGATCGCAACATCTCGTCCAGAGACGCTGCTTGGCGATGCCGCTGTAGCAGCCCATCCCGATGATAATCGCTATCGTGCTATAATCGGCAAGAAAGTTCATTTGCCTCTTACAGATCGTATAATCCCCATAATCGAGGACAGCTATGTCGATCCAGAATTCGGCACAGGTCTTGTCAAAATAACACCAGCTCATGATCCGAACGATTTCCTCGTTGGGCAGCGCCATGGACTCGAGAATATCAATATTCTCAATCCAGATGCGACGCTATCTGATGCTGTGCCCGAGAAATATCGCGGTTTAAGTGTACTTGACGCCCGCAAAGCAGTGCTTGCTGATCTAAAAGCACAAGGCCTTCTAAAAAATGAAGAAAAAATCGTGCATGCGATCGGTCATTGCTACAGATGCCATAGCGCCATCGAACCTTATCTCTCGAAGCAGTGGTTTGTTAGAATGCAACCCCTTGCTGATAAGGCTCTAAAGGCTTGGCAGGATGGAGATGTTGTCTTCTTCCCGAAAAAGTGGGAACACACCTATCGCCATTGGCTGGAAAATATCAGGGATTGGTGTATCTCACGCCAGCTTTGGTGGGGACACCGCATTCCGGTTTTCTATTGCATAGATTGCGGTGAAATGATGGTTTGCCGTGAAGACCCCTCTGTCTGCATACACTGTGGCTCCAGCAACATATATCAAGATGAAGATGTCCTCGATACATGGTTTTCAAGTTGGCTTTGGCCTTTCAGTACACTTGGCTGGCCTGAGGATACGGAAGACCTGAGATATTTTTATCCTACAAGCGCTTTGGTGACAGGATATGATATCATTTTTTTCTGGGTAGCCAGGATGATCATGGCCGGTATGGAGTTTACAGGTCAGAGTCCCTTCAAGGAAGTCTATATTCATGGCCTAATTCGCGATAAACAAGGCCGAAAGATGTCCAAGAGTCTGGGAAACGGCATAGATCCGCTCGATATAGTGGAAGAATATGGCGCAGATGCACTGAAATTCACCCTGGCCTATAATTGCGCCGCTGGCCAAGATATTCTCCTCGATAAAGAAAGTTTCAAATTAGGCAGTAAATTCGCTAATAAGGTTTGGAATGCCTCGCGCTATATTCTGATGAATCTCGAGAACCGTGCTTTTCTTGAGGATGATGCCCTCACTTATAGCGACATAGATTGGTGGATTTTGCATAAGCTAAACGAAGCCGCGAAAGCAGCCATTCAGGCTTTCGAATCCTGGCGTTTCAATGACGCTGCTCAAGCAGTCTATTCCTATTTTTGGAACGACTTCTGCGATTGGTACATCGAAGCATCAAAATTATCGACTAAATCGGGAAGCGAATCAGAAAAAGATCGCTCTACTACAATGCTCCTTAGAGTACTGGAAGAGTCACTCAGGCTTTTGCATCCCTTACTTCCGTTTGTAACCGAAGAAATCTATGGTATGCTACCAAACGCAAAGGGACGGCTGATTATAGCATCCTATCCCGTGTGGACAAAGGATCGCGAATCGCCTGAAATCGAATCACAATTCAAAGCACTTCAAGAGATTGTCACTTTGGTGCGTACACTTAGAAGTGAGTTTCAGATTGCGCCCGAGATTTCAATTCCTCTATCTCTTGAGTTTGATAATCATTTTTCGCATGGTCAATTCATACAGAGTCATATTGAGCTCATAAGCCTATTGGCAGGTGCTTCTTCGGTATCGATAAGCAAGGCCACAGAAAAGGGGAGTGTTTCTTTGGTAGGTAATGGCTTTACTGTCCATGTGGGGGTGGGAGGTCTTCTCGATATCGCAAGACTGATTAATCGCCTTTCTAAGGAGTCGGAAAGAGAGAGAGCATACATCGAAAAGCTCAGAGCAAAACTTGGCAATCGGACATTCCATTCCTCTGCTCCCTCAGATATCATCGAAAAAGAAAAGGAAAAGCTCAGGCTATCTATGGCAAAGGCTGCAAAGCTCGAGCAGTATATCGAGGAGCTCTCATGAGTTCAGAAGAGGGTATCCCTCAAGTAGACATTCCCATCATAGGGCGGAATTCAACACTTCGTGCCGAGCGCCTGATAATGAATAAGACAGCGATGCTGCGCCTAAAGCGTATGCATCTTGCGCCATATATTCAGCTAGCGACATCCTTAATCGGAAAGCCCAGGAGAAGCGGAGGCAACATGTTCAGGCATCAACTGGACACGATGGCCATCCTAATCGATTATGGATATATCGATTCTGTGCTTCTAAAGGCTTCTCTAATCCATGATCTACTCGAAGACGCACCGGAAACGAATCCTGATTCCATTCTTTCGATTGATGATGAGTCCATAGATGTATATAAATTGGTCCTCGAGGTTACAAGACGGCCAGTCGAAAACAAGGCCGAATTCTTAATTCGAATTCGAGATTATGGAACACCGCACGCAAGAGTGCTGAAGAGCGCTGATCGCATTTCCAACATGATCAGTCTTGGTTATGTGACAGACGATGTATTCGTTAGGCGATATACCGATGAGACAGAACAATATATCTATCCTATTGCCGAACGGGCAGATGAGCGAATGCTGATGGAATTGAGAGAGCTCGTCGCTACTCGTCGAGAGTATTTGCGGAACAGAATTGAGATATAATAAAGAAGGCGCCGATGAGGGCAGAAGGAAAGTAACATGAAAAAGAAGTGGACAAGCCTAATGCTTGCTAAAGTAATCGATCATACGCTTCTCAAGGCTACCGCAACCGAAGATCAGATAAAAGCGCTCTGTGTAGAAGCAAAGGAGTTTGGATTCAAAGCAGTCTGTGTCAATCCTTACTGGGTTCCGCTTTGTGTCAGAGAGCTTGCAGATTCCGATGTTCTCGTTGCGACAGTCGTTGGTTTTCCGCTTGGCGCTAACGCCAGTCTGATAAAAGCCGAAGAAGCAAGGTTGGCCGTAGCTCAAGGAGCCGACGAGATCGACATGGTCATCAATATTGGCAAGGCTAAAGCCGGAGACTGGGCTGCGGTTAGGGATGATATAGCCGGAGTGGTACAGGCATCTAGACCAGCCATTGTAAAGGCTATAATAGAGACCTGTTACCTAACCCAGGAGGAAAAAATCGCTGCATGCGAAGCAGCCATTTCCGCAGGAGCAACTTTTGTCAAAACCAGCACCGGTTTTGGGACCGGTGGTGCTACCGTAGAAGATGTCAGCCTTATGAAGAGAACCATAGGCGAAGTCGCTCACGTAAAAGCATCAGGCGGAATCAAGACTTGCGAGGATGTTGTATCGATGCTAGAGGCTGGGGCCTCGCGCATAGGAGCCTCCGCGGGAGTTGCAATAATGAGGGAGTCTGAAGCTTTAGATAATAAATCGCCAGAACAGCTGTCATAACGCAAAGATTGTTATTGACAATCTGCTGCCTCGGCTTTACCATTTATTTGATTTTATGCGGTAGATTGATAGAGAATCTACGCATTTCCAGCATCGAACCTATAATGAAGGAGGATGAAGCATGAAAAAAGCGCTTTTGGTGCTTGTCGTAACCGCTTTGATCGCGGTGCCCGCATTTGCACAATTCAAAGTGGGCCTCGTTACCGACGTTGGTGGTATAGACGACAGGTCCTTTAACCAGGGTACATGGGAAGGTATTGTTCGTTTTGCTCAAGATTACAAACTTCCAAAGAGCAACTACAAGTATCTGCAGTCAAGCGCGGAAGCGGATTATGTTCCCAACCTATCCACTTTTGCCGATGAAGGTCTCAATCTCATCATAGCCCCTGGATTCCTGTTCGAGCAAGCGATGACCCAGGTCGCAAAAAATTACCCTACCCGCAAGTTCTTAATAATCGATACGGTCGTATCTCTGCCAAACGTAGTATCCGCTACCTTTGCGGAGCATGAAGGATCTTTCCTGGTAGGTGTGGCGGCAGCCCTAAAGGCTAAGGCCGATGGTAAGAACATCCTCGGATTCCTGGGTGGCATGCAGTTCCCGCTTATCGAAAAGTTCCAGGCAGGATTCGAGCAGGGTGTCAAGGCAGTCTATCCGGACTGCAAGATCTTAGTAGACTATGCAGGGGATTTTGCTGCCCCCGATAAAGGTCAAGCTTTAGCTCAAAAGCAGTATAACGCCGGAGCCTACATAATCTATCATGCAGCAGGCGGTACCGGTAACGGACTCATCAAGGAAGCAAAGGAACGCCAGCAGAAAGGCGATCTCCGCTGGGCAATCGGCGTGGACAAGGATCAATATGCCGATGGCATCTATAGTGGCAACAAATCCGCAGTCCTTACATCGATGATGAAGCGTGTCGATGTGGCAGCCTATGAAGTGAGCAAGATGACCATGGAAGGGAAATTCCCGGGCGGGCAAGTCCTTGTTTTCTCATTGAAGAATAAGGGTGTTGGCATTCCTGATAATAACCCAAACCTCTCCGCTGACATCGTAGCAAAAGTCAAGGAATACGAAGCACTTATAGCATCAGGCAAGCTTGTCGTCTCGGAGATTCCTGCAAAATAAGCAGTCTAAGCAAAAAGGGGGAAGCGCCCGAATCGGCGATCTGCTAAAGCTCAAAATTGCCGAAAAAGCAGCTCTGTGTGGACGGCTTCCTCTATAGTTGTTTCAAAAGCCCCCAAAAGAGGGGGCTTTTTTGATGCGTTTCATCTTGAATTGGCGATTCCATAAAGAAATCATTTCAAAATCGGTCTTTGACCGATGTATAATGTGTGCTGGTTATATAGCGAGAATAGTCGCGCTGTGATATAATTTTGCTTCATCCTAATCCAGGGGGGTTATAGGTGCCTAACATCGTAGAGATGCTTCATATCACCAAGGATTTTCCCGGAATTAGAGCAAATGACGACATCACACTTCAAGTCGAAGAGCGCTCGATTCATGCACTTCTGGGAGAGAATGGTGCTGGGAAATCTACGCTGATGAGCATACTTTTTGGGCTATATCAGCCTGATGCAGGAACAATTCGCATTCGCGGCAAAGAGGTAAAGGTAAGTGACCCCAATGTGGCAACCGCTCTCGGTATTGGTATGGTTCACCAGCATTTCAAGCTGGTTCATAACTTTACAGTTACCGAAAACATAATACTCGGCATGGAGCCTCGAAAGGGTATTCTTGTCGATATGCATAAGGCAGAACAAAAAGTAGAAGAAATCTCCAAGCTCTATGGGCTTGCGGTCGATCCTAAGGCGAAGATCGATGAGATTTCGGTGAGCATGCAGCAGCGAGTCGAAATACTCAAAATGCTCTATCGAGATGCCGAGATTCTCATCTTCGATGAACCTACAGCTGTTCTTACACCACAGGAAATTCGCGAACTCATGCAGATAATGAGGCGACTGGTCGAAGAAGGCAAGACCATTCTCCTCATCACTCACAAGCTAAGAGAAATAAAAGAAGTCGCCGATGTATGCTCTATTCTGAGAAGAGGTAAGCTCGTCGGCACCGTTCCTGTCGCAGATACGGATGAAGAGAGAATGGCCGAAATGATGGTCGGCCGCCAGGTCAGTTTTCATGTCCAAAAAACTCGAGCAAAGCCTGGCGATGTACTTCTGCGCGTCGAAGGGCTCAATGTGAAGAATCAAAAAGGAGTACTTGGCGTAAGAAATCTATCACTCTCGGTTCGCGCTGGCGAAATCCTCGGGCTCTGTGGTATAGATGGCAACGGCCAGACAGAGCTCGTACATGCAATAACCGGATTGACTAAGGTTGAATCTGGCCATATCTTCCTTCGAGATATCGATATAACTCACCTTTCTATAAATGAAAGGTCTGATCTTGGTCTTGGACATATACCAGAAGATCGCCAGAAGCATGGGCTCATCCTCGACTTCACATTGGGCGAGAATTTCGTAATTCACAACTATTATAAAGAACCTTTCGCGCATTGGGGGATACTGAACAAGAAGGCAATTCTGGATAACGCTCAGAGGCTTATCCGGGAATTCGATGTTCGTTCTGGGCAGGGACCCCTTACACCGGCTCGCGCGATGTCTGGAGGAAACCAGCAGAAGGCCATTGTGGCTCGCGAAATCGATCGTTCGCCCGATGTCTTTATTGTGGTTCAGCCGACGAGAGGTCTCGATGTGGGAGCGATCGAATATATACACAAACGTATCATTGGAGAAAGGGATAAAAACAAGGCTATTTTGTTAGTCTCCCTTGAGCTCGATGAGATCATGGATCTCTCTGATCGCATTGCTGTCATCTACAACGGAGAGATCGTCGGCATCGTCGATGCAGCAACGACCAATGAAAATGAACTCGGTCTTATGATGTCAGGAGCTCTTCATAAAGCACATGAAGCGACTCAGACTGGCCGAGAACCAGCGCATGTCTGAGGGAAGGGAGGAAGGCAAATGCCTGCTCGAAAAGAAAAGATAGTGCTTCCACTTATTGCTGTGCTTCTTGGATTCTTGCTGGGATCATTAATCGTCATACTAACCGGTCGTTCTCCTGTCTCTATGTATGCCGCTATAATAAAAGGATTTTCAGGCATAGATATCATAAATGGACAGCCGATCAACACGCGTTATATAGGTGAATTCATAATCCAGGCAATGCCGATAATTCTAACGGGTCTATCTTTTGCCTTTGCGTCGCGCACCGGCCTTTTCAGCATTGGTGCCGAAGGTCAGTTGATGATGGGTTCCATCTCGGCTACGGCAGTTGCGATTCTTGTGCAAGCACCCAAGGTGATTCACCTGCCGATGGTGTTGCTTGCGGCTATTCTGGGAGGAGCGCTTTGGGGTGCCATTCCCGGCTTTTTGAAAGCGCGATACAACGTACACGAAGTAGTAGTTACCATAATGATGAATTACATTGCTCTGCATTTCAATAATTATATGATTCTGAACATTTTTGGGAGCGTGGATAAGGTAAAGACAGTGCCTTTCCCCGATTCCGCTCTGCTCAAGTCGCCATTTCTGGAGAGCATAACTCGGAACTCACGCCTCAATTGGGGATTCATTCCAGTTCTATTAGCGGTTCTGATATTCTCCTTTATCATAAATAAGACTACCTTTGGCTTCTCTTTGCGCGCCGTAGGTCACAACAAGGAGGCCGCTCGCTATGCTGGCATGAAGGTGAACCGAAACATCATCGCATCTATGGCAATAGCTGGTGCTTTTGCTGGTCTTGCGGGTGGAATAATCACTGTTGGCACTTTCAATTTTGGTCGTGTGATTCAAGCAGCAGAAGGCTATGGTTTCGATGGAATTGCCGTGGCTCTAGTGGGAGGAAATGAGGCATTGGGGATCTTGCTTGCTGGTCTTCTGTTTGGAGGGTTGAAGGCCGCACAGCCTCTCATGCAGTCTCAGGGCATACCCAGAGAGATAGCAGGGATCATTCAGGCCTCGATTGTGTTATTCGTTGCAATGAAATTTGGCATAAAAATGGTGCTCGATAAATTCGAGCGAAAACAGGTGCCCACAACGGAAGGGGAACGCGTATGACCTTCGAGGTATTCCTTCAGATGTTTCCTATTGCGCTCATGTTTTCAGCGCCCATTATATTGACTGCCCTAGGGGGTCTCTTCAGCGAAAGATCCGGCATCGTCAATATTGCTCTGGAAGGAATAATGATGGTAGGTGCCTTTACTGGCGCTACCATAACCGTCCTTTTGGAGAATTCGACTCCCGCGGCGGCGTGGATTGGATTGCTCGGAGGCCTTCTATCAGGGGTGGCCTTCAGCTTGCTACACGCCGTTGCGAGCATCAATCTCAAGGCTGATCAAGTCATTTCAGGTACAGCCCTGAATATTCTGGCCGGAGGGCTTACGGTCTACCTTTGCCAGATCATTTTCCATCAACAGAGGACTCGCGCATTTTCTTATGGTATAAAGAAGTTAAGCATCCCAGGATTGAGCAAGATTCCTGTGCTTGGGAGGATGTTTTTCGATCAGGTGTACCCTACATTTTACATTGCTATTGCCATGGTGCTGCTGACATGGTTTGTGGTGTACAAGACACCACTCGGCCTTCGCATGAGAGCTTGCGGCGAGCATCCTCAAGCAGCCGCGAGCATGGGTATCAATGTTTCCAAAATGCGCTATTTCGGCGTTCTGGTTTCAGGGGCTCTGGGCGGACTCGGCGGAGCTGTAATGGTGCTGACGGCGGATATCCAGTATACCCTTGTGTCTATTCATGGCACAGGCTTTATTTCACTTGCTTCACTAGTATTCGGTAGATGGAACCCCTTCGGAGTGCTCGGCGCCGGATTCTTTTTCGGGTTTTCTACTGCCCTCTCATTCTATGCGAAAGATATTCCGCTGCTCTCTGGGCTTCCTGGAGAATTTTTCTATATTCTGCCTTATCTGCTTACCATCATCGCTCTTTTATTCTTTGCAGGCAAATCGGTGGGACCCAAGGCTGCTGGACAGATCTACGAATCAGGGGAACGTTGAAACAAGCATAATATTCTGAAGGAAGCAAGAAATGATCGAGGTCGACCAGCTTCAAAAATACTCGCTCTTCGGAGGCATCAGTCCGGAACAGATAGAAAGGATCAAGCCTTTGCTTGGTACAGAGCATTTCGAAGCCGGAGAATGTCCACAGGTCGAAGGGCAGCCCAACGATAAGATTCATTTTATTCTAAGCGGGGAAGTTGAAATAATAAAAAAGGGGCTAGTCATAGCCCGCCTAAGGGAAGGGCAAACCTTCGGCGAGATGGAGCTTCTAGATATCATGCCGAGTATCGCAACAGTTCGCGCGGCCACTGCTCTTGAAACCGTTACAATCTCTAATCGTGCCCTCTACGATATCTTCAAACTCGATCTGAGAGCTTTCTCGATGATGATAATGAATCTCGCGCGCGATCTTTCGCGGCGCTTGCGACGGATGGATGATATTGCATCCAGCCAAGGAAAATGTTGAGATTCGATGCAAAGAATCCCAAAGCCAATAATTCTTTTCTTAACCGACAAATGAGCACCTTCTTAAAATAGGGAAGAAGGGAGTATCTTGTAGGCAATAAATAGTACAATTTTATAAATTATTATAAAATAATTAAATAATATCTTTTGCCGGAGACGGGCATCGAACCCGCACGCCGCTTGCGCAGCAAGGGATTTTAAGTCCCTGGTGTCTACCAATTCCACCACCCCGGCAATTCGAATCTAGATTTTAGCCAGCACATAAAAAGCAGTCAAGAAGACAATCAAAGTATCGAAGTCACTCAAGGCCATGTTGTGGATAATGCCTTCTTTATGGCTTGTATAGCCGATCTTGTATAACAGATCAAATCATATTCCGAAAAGCTCTTCCAGAAAACGCGCCACTCCATCATCATCCACAGAGGCGGTTACATAAGGCACTGCTGTTTGAATATAGCTATGGGCATTTCCCATAGCAACACCAACCTTAACGGATCTTAGCATTTCCAGATCATTTTCAGCATCGCCAAATGCGATTGTCTCTTCAAGGCTACCGCCCAAATAACGTAGACATTCCTCAAGACCTTGCCGTTTTGAAACGCCGCTTGCAACGATTTCCAGCATTGTCTCATGAGAAAAAAACGCATCAAGAAGGTCGGGTGCTGAGTTTAATATCGTTTCCCGCATCTCGAGAAGTTTCTCATTTGGGCCAACTGCAAGAAATTTCAAAATATCTTCGCCAACGAGAGAGTCGAAATTCTTCCGAACACCTTTCATGCCAGTTCGCTTTTCGTAAAAATCCACACCTGGCGAATAGCGATCGTAGATCCATCGTTCTCCAACATAGCAACAGAAAAGCACATCATGGTCTCTGCTTACTTTTGTGAGTATCGGCAGAGCCTCGGTCGGAATATGATGTGAAGCCAAGATCGTACCGTCGCGGTTATAGATATCGGCTCCATTCGTGCATACGAAGGCATCTGGTTCAAAGGAATCCGCAAGGACAATCTTTGCGGCCTTATAGATGCGCCCGGTTGCAATGATCAATTTTTTCCCCTGGTTTTGGAGCTTTTTGAGTGTATCAGCCACATGGGGAGAAAGCTGATATCCCTCATCGAGAATGGTTCCATCCATATCCATTGCAATGAATCTGAGTTTAGATGGGTCTAGGTTTTTCGAGGCTGTCATGTGGTGATAATATATGAAAGTTGGTAATTGGTCATTACTGCTACGAACCTTGTGTATAAGAAGTTGAAGTAAGATGTAAGAAATATCCCGAATAAGGGAAGAGCAAGGAGCTGACTATGCAGACTTTCCATTTCTGCCCTGATTCCAAATGTCTCCATAATAAGACAGCTCAAATTCGATCTATTGAACCGCCCCGGGTTTACTATCTCGATAGAGAGTGAGAGCTTAGAAAGGACCTTGCGGATCATCGCAGAGAATCAGTGTTCTTTGCAAGGAATGTGTGCAATTGCATAAGAAGGCTTCCTTATGCAATTGTCAATATCCTCATACACAAGGTTCGTAGCAGTATTATTTACATGCCGACATAGAAGCGGCACAATGTTCTTTCATGACATACAACCATTATGATGACACCTATATTCTCGAAGGCGCAGACCTTGTACTTCCGGATTCGATATTGCCAAAGGCGACGCTGGCAGTACGAGGAGGAAAAATAGCTGCAATAATCCCTTCTGGGCAATTCCAGCGGCCGGAAAAGCTAAATCGATCTTCTCAATCTCAGATTGACCCAGCATTTGAAAATGCTCCAGTAATCAAGGCCGAAGATGCTTTTGTGCTTCCTTCCCTAGCGGAGATGCACATCCATGGCTGTGCATCTTGGGGGTTCGAGAGAATTTCAGAGCCAGGGGATCTTTTTCAAATAGCAGCTCTTCTTGAGGCAAAAGGAGTAGGATGCTATGTACCGACGATTCTCTGGGAGGAAAGAACCCTCATTGAGCTTACAGAGACAATCTTGGCGAGCGGAATTTCTGCGCCTTTGCTTCCTGGGATATATCTCGAAGGTCCATTTGTAAATCATTCGAAGCGCGGTGGTATTATGCCAGATAATATTCGAGCACCTGACATCGCGCTCGCAGAGCATATTCTCGACATATCCAAAGGGTTGCTGAAGATATGTACAATGGCTCCCGAGCTAGACGGGATCGACCAGATATACCCAGTTTTCCAGAATAAAGCCGTTCTTGTTTCACTTGGTCATTCAGATGCGAAATTATCTTCGATCCATCCTCCGTCTCGACCTTTTTCCATCACTCATCTATTTAATGCAATGACAGGGATTGATCACAGAGAAGGGGGACTCGCTAATTTCGCTTTTTCACAATCTCCAGACTATGTTGAACTAAATGGCGATGGAATCCATGTGAACGAGAGTTGTCTAAAGCTCTGCTCTCGCTTGATTCCTGAGAATTCGCTAATACTGATTTCGGATGCCGTCATCGGAGCTGGGCTTCCGTATGGGGAATTCAGCTATTATGGGAGGAGAGTTGTCTCTTCTGAGCGAGGTGTGAGGTATGCAGATTCGGGTGTCCTCATGGGCTCCAATATGCTGGGAATTGATATCGTAAAGAACTATTATTTAAAGGCAGAAGTTCCACTCTGGCGCGCAGTCCGAGCGATGTCGCTAACCCCGCGCAAGGCGCTGGGGATGGATGGAGAATATGGTTCGATAGAAGTTGGGAAAATAGCCGATATTTTTATCTGGGACAAGGGTTTGGAGACTGCCGTAAGACCCAAAGCGCTTCTGGCTTCAGAAAATGACTATAAGCCAAACGATTTGCTCAGTAGTAAATTTAAGGTACATAGGGTACAAAAGAAGGATTGAGTCATGGATCATCGTGCAACGACGGCATGGATCGATCTTGCCGCCATCCGAGCAAACTTTCGCCACCTTAGAGATATAGCTCAGGGTAGCATTGTCTGCCCCGTCATCAAAGCCGATGCTTATGGACACGGGGCTCTGGCAATAGCGCATGAGCTGGAACGCGAAGGAGCACAGTTTTGTTCTGTTGCCTTGGCAAAAGAAGCTCTCGATCTGAGAGAGTCTGGCATTCAAATGCCTCTTCTTATCTTTGGTGCGCCAGAGCATTCCTCATCCTCCCTTGCAATACGCCTTGGATGTGCTCAGACAATCTATACCGAAGAGCACGTGCGTATACTGGCTTCCGCCGCTAAAAGCGTGGGGAAAAAAGCAAAAGCGCATATCAAGATAGATACTGGCATGAATCGTCAAGGCCTCCCATGGACAAAAGCCAGATCATTTGCGGGGCTGCTTGCTGACTATCCGGAAATCTTCGTGGAAGGCATATACTCGCACTTCGCAGATGCGGACAGTCCCGATCCTTCGTTCACCGATCTTCAGATGAAGCGTTTTTCCATAGCGCTCGAAAGTTTTGGACGGGTTGGAATTACCCCGAAGTATCGCCATATAGCGAACAGTGCTGGAATGGTTCTGTATCCAAAAACAAGACTCGATATGGTGCGGCCTGGTATTCTGCTCTATGGGCTAAGACCTGCGCCGAATATAGAGCTTCCAGAAGGTTTCGAGCCTGCCCTGACACTTACGACAGGCATCGTATATATTAGAGAAGTACCCGCAGAAGAATCGATTAGTTACGGTCGAACTTTCACTACAAAGCGCTTCAGCAGAATTGGCCTAATGCCAATCGGTTATGCAGATGGTTATCCGAGGGCACTTTCGAATCGTGCCTCGGTATTGATTCGGGGAGTTCGCGCGCCTGTGGTTGGTCGTGTATGTATGGACATGACAATGATAGATCTGACTGGCATAGCGGGAGCGCGAGTTGGCGATGAGGTTTTGCTTTTTGGGGGACGGACTCTTCCAGTTTCGGAGATTTCGAATCTGCTTTCCACGATCGATTACGAGGTAGTGTGTATGATCTCGAAGCGAGTGCCCCGCGTACACATAGATTCAAAACCGCAAGAGGAATAATTATGAAAATCTTACAACAGGGTTTTCATGCCCATAAATATCAGGCCTTGGGCAACGATTATCTTGTCATCGATCCAGCGGAATTTCAGATGTCGTTTTCAGCTTCTGCAATCTCTGCCCTATGCGATAGAAACCGCGGAGTGGGCTCTGACGGAATTCTATATGGGCCTATTCTGTCGCAAACTTCCTCGGTGATCTGTAGTCCATTCGGGTTGCGTATATTCAATCCAGATGGCTCGGAGGCAGAAAAATCGGGCAATGGCCTAAGGATCTTTTCCTTATATCTCTATGAGCGCGGATTTGTAGGAAAAGAACCTTTTGAAGTGCAGACCAAGGGTGGCATGGTTGAGTGCCGAATTCTAGCTACAAATAGCCCATGTTCTGGAGAAGATGGCTATAGGAAAGATGACCATAGAGAAGAAGGGTATGAAGAAGAGCATTATATCGAAGTATCGATGGGAGAAGCTAGATTCTTACCGGGTAGTTCCACGCTTGCTATCGATGGCATTGAGTTTCGCACGATAAGGGTATCGATGGGTAATCCACATTGTGTGCTTTTAGGCCAGTATCCCACAGAAGAGCTTGCGCGCCGGATCGGGCCTTTAGTTGAAAATCATCCTGATTTTCCTAACCGAACGAATGTGCAATTCTTGGAAGTAATCGATAGACAGACCATCAGGATAGAAATCTGGGAACGTGGCGCGGGTTATACCCTGGCAAGCGGATCGTCTTCCTGTGCGGCTGCGGCAGCGGCTAGAAGACTCGGTCTTGTCGAGAATGAGGTAAGAGTAAGAATGGCTGGTGGAACTTTATATATCGATATGCGCGAGCCAAATATAAAAATGACCGGTCCAGCCGAGCACTCTTTCGATCTGGTATTTTCGCCTTCCCTAATGCGTCTTGCCATGAAAGATAAAGGGGATTGATATGGCTCAATGGAAAAATCTGGCATTTCTGCAAAAAGAAGTGTTTTTCGAATCTAGAGCCATGGAAGAATGGCTCATAGAAATGCGCAGGTCTATACACCGGATTCCAGAACCGGGGAATAAGGAACAAAAGACATCGAGTTTCATCTGTAAGATGCTCGAAGAAATGGATATACCTCATAGAAGCTATGGAACAGCCGTTGTTGGCCTTATCGAAGGGAAAGAGCCAGGACGCTGCGTTGCCTTGCGTGCGGATATGGATGCTCTGCCCCTAGAGGAACCTTCTGACCGGCCCTATGCCTCGCTCCACCATGGTTATATGCATGCCTGCGGCCATGATGCCCATATGACCGTGGCGCTCGGTGTAGCAAGATTACTTGCGGCTCACAGGCGGGATTTCTCAGGCTCGGTGAAATTTCTTTTTCAACCCGCAGAAGAGACTACCGGTGGTGCGAAGGCCATGATTGAGGCTGGCTGTCTCGAGAATCCGCATGTCGATCTGGTGCTGGGCCTCCATGTTGTGCCTGAACTTATGGCTGGCATGGTAGAAGTCAAGATTGGTCCCTTCTATGGAACATCCGACAGCCTGGAGATCATTGTCAAAGGCAGAAGTTCCCATGCTGCTTATCCGGAACAAGGCGTAGATGCTATTGTAGTTTCGGCATCTATCATTCAAGCCCTCCAAACCATAGTCTCTCGCTCTATTTCAGCCCTCGATAATGCAGTCCTTACAATTGGCAAGATTCAGGGAGGAGTGCGCAGCAACATTCTCGCAAACGAAGTCATCATGATTGGTACAATTAGGGCTCTTTCAGAAGATGTCCAATGCTTTATGCGTACAAGAGTCAAAGAAATCTGCACAGAAATCGCCGCAGCCTTTGGTGCTTCCTGCGAGGTCCATATTCGTCCGAGCTATCCTGTTATGATAAATGACCAGAGCGCGACAGAGCTCGTGCGCGATACTGCCATATCCATTCTGGGAGAGTCCAATGTGATTATGCGCCAACAGCCTAATCTTGGCGTTGAAGACTTTGCATATTTTCTTAGAGAGAGACCGGGGACTTTTTGGCATCTGGGCTGTGGAAAGCCGGGAATGGAGAAAATCCACCCGCTTCATTCCGCTGAATTCGATATAGATGAATCGTGTCTGCCCATAGGTGTCGCAATTCAAGCGGCTTCAGCGCTGACTTTTCTGCATTTGCGTAATCAGGAATCATGCGGATAAGTGTATAACTAGGAATTCATAAGGAATGGCTCAAGAATAACTCAAGAATAATTCAGGAATAGCTCAAGGATGACTCAACGACGAGTCGCCGATAAAGATCCCTTTGTAGCCTCTATCAAAGCGGAGAAAGGCGCAAGGAATGCACCATAGCGAAGAAAAAGCCCTTCAGGATGAAATTGCAGCGCTAGAGCGAATCGCTCAGGATCTATTGGTTCCAATGCTTCGATTATGCCATCTGAGCTGCGCGCCGTGATTCTAAAATCGCTCGCGGTTTTGTCCACTGCTTGGTGATGAAAACTATTGACCAGGAGCCTTTCGGTTTTGAAAAGCTCGAACAGAACGCTTTCTTTTTCGATGGCTATGTGATGGAACAGTTCATCGTAAGCTATCTGCGGATTGTGTAAAAGCGCCGCTGGATTGCTGCGCTCGATATCCTGCAAGAGGCTTCCGCCACGGGCTACATTCATAAGCTGACAACCCCTACAAATCCCCAGCATGGGTATTCTTGCTTTCCATGCTTGATTGCAGAGCTCGATCTCCCATTCGTCTCGCAGGGTATCGAAAGAACCAAGGCCTAAAATTGGTTCTTGGTCAAAAAGCCAAGGTGCAATATCGCCTCCGCCTGAAAAGATCAGACCATCCAGAATAGAAGTGAGCGCCTTCAGAACAGCTGAACTCGTAACAGCTAGAATCAAAGGCGTGCCGCCAGCCATCTCTATTGCTTTGACATAAGATTCTTTGAGAGAAAAATAGGCCACTGGTTGCCGAGACCGATCCACAGAGCTCGTAATACCTATAAGAGGCTTTTTCATACAGTTATTGTAGTCAATCCGGTTTGCCAGGCATAGTGGAGGCTCAAAGTGCTAGCATAATCAGAAAAGGGTCAGTAAAGTGGAAATGGAGGAAGCAATGAAAGATACGCCTTTTTCCCCCGCTATTCTTATCGATGGCTCTAAGTGCTATTTCGACGGTGTCGATCTTAGATATCTGGCTCATGAGTTTGGCACTCCGCTATATGTGATGTCGGAAACCATTATCCGAGAACGCTGTGAAGAGCTCCGTAGTGCTTTTCTTTGCCGCTACCCAGGAACTCGAGCCTATTACGCAAGCAAGGCGTTGCAGACTCTCGATGTGCTCAAGATAATAAAAGAAGAAGGTCTTGGAGTCGATGTCGTATCGGGAGGAGAGCTCCATGCGGCACTGAATGCTGGAGTTACTCCCTCCGATATCATATTTCATGGGAATGCAAAAACAGACGAGGAGCTACATTATGCCATTAGCTCTAAGGTGGGACTGATCGCCGTCGATAACATCGAGGAGATTTTTAGGATCGAGGAGGAGGCAGATAGACTCAGTAGAGATCAGCGGGTAATTCTTCGCGTTTCGCCTGGAGTAGACAGTCACACCCATCGATTCATTTCTACTGGAAGCCTCGATTCTAAGTTTGGCCTTCCAATTGAGCATTCGGAAGTTGAGCGATATGTAAAGGCTCTCGCTCTGTGCCCTCATGTCGAATTCTCGGGCTTACATTTCCATGTCGGCTCGCAACTCCTAGAAAATACTTCGCATCTGGCAGCGCTTGAAATAGTATTGAATTTTGCCGCGAAACTTTCGAAGGAATTCGGACTTCAGGTGAAGGAGATAAATTTTGGAGGAGGCTTTGGTATTCGCTATCTCCCTTCCGATAGGGCGCCCGCTCTTCTTGATTTTATTGATCCCATGATGTCGATGGTAAAAGAGTGGAGTCGGAAAGAAAATCTACCCATGCCGGTCTGCGCAATCGAACCAGGACGATGGATTGTAGGAGAAGCCGGAATAACGCTCTATAAAGTTATTGCTGTCAAAGAAATACCTGGTGTGCGCACCTATGTCTCCGTAGATGGTGGAATGGGCGATAATATCAGGCCTGCACTCTATGATGCTCGATACCATGTAGAAACGGTGAGCCAGGCTTGTGCAATGGTTCCTTGCGAGAAGGAGAAGAATTGCTCCAAGGTCGAGGTTTTAAGGGAGAGAGATGCTGAAAAAGCCTTAGGTATGGACTCGAATAGAGAGCCAATCTTGCGAAAGGTGACGATTGCGGGTCGCTACTGTGAGTCAGGTGACATAATTGCAGAAGATGTATTCTTGCCTGATCCCAAGCCGCTCGATATCCTTGCTGTCTATTCGACAGGCGCCTATTGTTTTTCAATGTCGAGCAATTACAACAGAGTGCCGCGTCCCGCCATGGTAATTACAAAAAGTGGGGATTATCGGCTGTCGGTAAGGCGCGAAACATACGATGATCTATTGAGAAGAGAAATCTGATAGGCATAACTAATGTTGTGGCAGAAAAAGTTGCGCAATTATATCTGCTTGGCTTAGAGATAATGGAGATATTACGGTATTCCTGTACAACGCTGTTTATAATGAGCCCATCTGTCCAGACAGATGGGCTCATTATATCGAGTTGTAAGGGAACTTTTTCGCATCGAGCTCAAGCTCTTGAGCGATAGAGAACGCCGACCGAGGAGTAGTATGCGCTCCCTTCTTTTCGTCCCAGAGTTAATGGAGAATAGGGGATTCTAACCCCTGACCTATAGATTGCGAACCTAT
>JAAYWE010000070.1 GCA_012516755.1 Treponema sp. | reverse complement strand
TGACGCTACCCCGCAAAAATCCCGAAATGACAGTTCCTATCAGTTTATATGATGTCATTATTATGGCGTATTCACAAAAGAAAGGGGAGTCGCGTGAAAAAAGCACTTGCCGCACTGTTAACGTGTTTTATGGCAACAACTATTTTGGCAACAAGTGTCTCTGCAGCAACTGATGTCATGGATCCGGTTCAAAATCCAACTACAAATCCACTTTGGGATGTAGGAACTACTCGCAACAAAATTGTTGTTATCAGCGACCTTCATCTTGGCGTTAACGATAGAATTTCAGAGAACAAAAAAAACATTCCTTTTCTTATCGATTTCATTAATCGTGTGGGACAAACAAAAAGCATAAGAGAGCTCGTTATCGCCGGTGATTTTCTTGACGAATGGATATTGCCCTTAAACTATCCTGTGTCTACTGATTCACAAGAGTATTACAAGCAATGTATCGCCAATAATAAAGGTGTTATAGATGCTTTAAAAGGTCTATCAAATACAGGTGTCAAACTTGTATATGTTCTCGGAAACCACGACATGACTCTTTTGGAAGACACATTGAAACAAGTTATGCCGAACATTACTTTTGTTGGCAAGGATGGAATGGGCGTCTACATAACAGGTGACAACAACGAAATAGCCATCGAACACGGTCACCGCTATGATGTTTTCTCGGCGCCTGACACAGTTGATAACAAAAGCCTAACAAGCAACCCTCTTCTGCCGCCTGGATATTTTTACGCGCGTTTAGGCACAAGCTGGTTCTTACAAGGTATGCCGATTATCAATAAAATGATTCCCGAACTTCCTCTAGCACCCAGTAAGACAAATGTCGACCAATACGGAGCATATATATACAATTCATTTTGGTACAGTAGCATGAACTCATTTACAAATATCGAACGATTTGACGACAAAGTATTTAACCTTAAGAATTATGGCTTTGACACCAAGTTATCAGAGGCAGACCTTTATCCGGTACTTCAATCTGACGGAACAATCACCACGCCGGCTCTTTTCAAAGATTTCCAAAGGTCTTGGGAGCAAATACAAACAAATAATGGCGTAAGAGTACATAGTAGTTTTATTGATGCAGCCTCAGCGCTGCTAAATTCAGATATTAGCTATTTTGCAAAACAAGAATCAATTCAATACGACGGTCAAGGTATTCAGACAGTAGTTTTCGGTCACACACATGTGCCCATGGCTCAAACATTTAGTAATGGTATTTCGGTTGTAAACGACGGCTCTTGGGTTGATCCTAGCGCTGTCAATCGCGACTTAACGAGGACTTTTGCTGTTATTACCACAGGCAAAACAGATTCCTACGATTTGTACCAGTACAAAGACGACGGGACACTTTCTAGCCTGACAGTACAGCTTACATTGCCAGCGGTTAACTATTAACTGTATATATTTAGAGTGAGATTGTAATCAGGCAAAAGCAAAAGGATGCTGAATCATTACACCTGGATTCCCAAAGAATTATACCAATGAAAGGGCAAGATATTCTAATACAATAAAATAGAAGTAGACAGATTCTATTCATTGGTATATAATATACCAATGAATAAGGAACAGGTTCCCAGAAGAATCCAGAATATTCACGGCGTAGATTACATCTATGAAGATTTCGCATCTTGGGATAAAACTAAAAAGAACGCTACGCACGCACGGCGCTATATTGGGAAGATGGTCGACAATGTCTTTGTTCCCAATAAGAGATATCTTCTTGAGTGTGAACTTGAGGCCGCAAAGGAAAAGAAACCAGGTCCTGTTCCCGCAACACTGAGTACGCGTGAATTTTGTGGAGCAACCTATCTCTTTGATCAAATTGGTGAAAAGCTTGGTGTGACCGCCGACTTACAGGTTTGTTTTCCTGAGATTTGGAAGCAACTGCTTTGCATTGCGTATTATCTCATTTTAGAGGATAGGAACCCTCTCAGCCGTTTCCCTCACTGGGCAAAAAATCATCGTCATCCCTATGGAGCGTCGATTTCTTCCCAATGTTCGAACGATCTGTTCGGGGCAATAACGGAAGACGCCAAACAGAGATTTTCCCTGCTGCAGGCGAAACGGAGGCTTGAGGACGAATATCTTGTCTATGACACCACTTCTATATCGTCCTATTCCGAACTTATCAAACAGGTACGCTATGGAAGGAACAAAGATTATGAACCGCTCGCGCAGATCAATCTCGCCTTCTTGTTTGGCCAATCGTCAGGGCTGCCCGTCTACTATAGAAAGCTTGCAGGTAACATCAGCGATGTCTCGACCATCCGTCAGCTTATTCGTGATCTTTCATTTCTTGAAATCGACAAAGTAAAACTTGTCATGGATCGAGGTTTTTATAGCGAAGACAACATTAATGCGTTATTTGAAAAGCATTACAGATTTTTGATTGGTGTTAAAAAGTCACTTCGCTTTGTGCAGGATATTCTGGATGATGTTCGAGATTCGATGAAAACGAGAGCTTACTATAGCGCAGACTACGGTATCAACGTTTACAGCAAAACCACCGAGTGGTCTTATACCCCACAAAAACCTCGATCGGAAACAACAGAAACAGGAAAGCGAAGAATATATCTTCATTTGTATTTTGACGATCAAAAAGCCGTCGATGACCGAGCTACATTCAATAGCCTGCTCGATACGCTTGAAGAAGAAATACTGACGAATCAGCGAACACAGGAGCATGAAAGCTTATACCAGAAGTATTACGACATTCGTACAACAGCGGTACGAGGAACAACGATTATTCCAAAGCAAGACGCAATTACCGAGATTGAAAAAAACTATGGCTATTATGCCCTTATGTCGAATGACATAAAAGATCCTCTCGAAGCCCTTGCAATCTATCGATTGAAGAATCTTGCCGAGAAGGCATTTCATAACTTAAAAGAAAGGCTCTCGCTGCGGCCAACGTCAGTCTCGTCGGAACAGAATCTTGAAGGAAAGCTCTTCGTTCAATTCCTGGCGCTTATTTATCTATCCTATATCAGTAAAGCGATGAATGATCAAAAGCTTCATAAAACAATGACCATGCATGAACTTCTTGATGAACTGGATATCATCGAGTGTTTTGGGCGTCCTGGTCATAAAACTCACTATGGTGAAATTACAAAAAAGCAGAAATCCCTCTATGCTGCGTTGGGCATTGAAGCCCCTGCATTGGTATAAATTGCTGGGAATTTGGGTTTTATGGGCTGACTATAGTTGTTTCCGTGAGCCTTGCTCCTTACATTAAATGGACAGCAACTCATTTTCAAAATAAGCGATATGTATTGCAAATATGGCGAATAATATGTATATTATACTATGACCTTTGAATGGGATGAAAAGAAGAACCAGCTCAACATTCAAAAGCATGGTCTTTCATTCGATGAGGCTCAAGGAGCATTCTTTGATGAAAGGCGAGTCATCCTTTCTGATGAGCACCATTCCGAGACCGAAAAAAGGTATTTTTGTCTCGGAAAATGCAAACGAGGTATTGCCACCGTAAGGTTTACGGTACGACGTGGCAATATACGAATTTTTGGAGCTGGATATTGGCGAGAGGGAAAACGACGCTATGAACAAGAAAACGGTTTATAGAGATGCACCGAATGATATCGGGGAGGTACTCCTTAAAGGGAAGAAAGTCGATGATTTTCTGCCGCCTCCTGATCAATTAGTGAAGCGAATACCAAAAGTCAAAGTAACGATTACACTCAATAAACAAAGTGTTGAATTCTTCAAGGAATCCGCAAAGAGGAATAAAGTAAAATATCAGACAATGATTAATGAACTCCTTGATAAATATGTAGAAAAGTATCGCGATACCAATTGATGTGGGATTATTGTGATTTCAGAAAACAACAAAGATTGATATTTGTAAATTCCATTTAACACATATAAGGTCCACGCTATCAAGAGGAATCTGAGGGAAGAAAGCATTTCCGACCCTCTCGGGAGAAAGCAGTACCGGGGGTAGAAAATGATGGTTCATCCGGACATACAATCGTGAATCTGAATCGTCATTCATCGGGGGGCGCAGCCAAATGCGGCCTGTATGCTACAGCCGAACGTGGTCTGCACCAAACACATATCGACGGTCACAAAACGATGTGCCGTAGAATCTCTTCGGTACCCGGTAGCTGCCTGATGCAATCGAAGGAACTTACCCTGGTTCAGTTAGGGATGCAGGTCAGGCCGAGACAGACACACGGGAATAACCGGAAAAACAACATAAAAAGGACCGACATATCAGTCAAAATCAACCGGAGGGAATCGCGGTAAGGGAAGAAGATTGTGTAACATACACTAGAATTACCCAAAAAGATCAAGCTGGGATGGACAAAAAAATCGTCAGAATTCCCCATGAAAATCGTGGGGAGAAATTGAGCAAGAAAAACCTGTAGAATGAGGTTCTACATCGGGGAGGAGATGCTCCAGATGAATCAGGTT